>NZ_CANLRP010000058.1 GCF_947493425.1 uncultured Microscilla sp.
AACGTTTGGCTAAATCTCTCAAATCCATAAATCCAAAGTACAAAATATTAAACAAAAACAAATAACATCCGAACAAATTCTTAATCGCAAATGCAAAAAAACAAAATCAAGCAAGCAACTGATTAGTTACAGCTCCCGCAATAATAAGGCACTTGAATAAATGGATACGCATGACCTTGGTTTGGTTTAAGTAGTTGGTTTTTAGCCTTTAGCTTTTGGCCTTTAGCCTTTTTGTTCTTGGCCTTTGGGCTCTGTTGAGCTTTAGCTTTTAGCCTTTTTGTTCTTGGCCTTTGGGCTCTGTTGAGCTTTAGCTTTTAGCCTTTTTGTTCTTGGCTTTTGAGTTCTGTTGAGCTTTAGCTTTTTCGCTTCTGGTTTTTGGGCTCTGTTGAACTTTAGCTTTTGGCCTTTAGCCTTTTTGTTCTTGGCTTTTGAGTTCTGTTGAACTTTAGCTGTTGGCTTTTAGCCATTAGCTTTTTCTTTATCTTGGGTATCAATTGGATATACCCATCTCAGTGGTTGACTTTGGACGCTTTTAACAAGAAATATTTTGAAAATGTGGAAAGGCAGGCAGTAGTTGTTCAAAAATAGTCATTTTAAGTAGATTTACCCGACTGATTCGCCTTTGAAACTGTCGGGGTAAGGTTTATTTATCTTTTTTAGTATTGCGTCGTGTAGGTACTTTCCATTCTTGACCTAAATCATCTAATAAGTCAATGAAATGTTGGGCAAGTTGTCCTCTTCTGAACCTTTCCTTTTGGAAAAAAAAACAATATCCCAAAGTTTTCGTTTCCTTGATTTAGAAGGATTACAATGCCCATGCTCAGCCTGAAATATCTTTAGCTTAGCAAATCTCTCATTCCATAAGTAATCGTATACAGGCAAACTTAGTCTCTTTCCTTTTAATGACCAGGAAAATCCGATGCTATCCAGTAATTCAATGCGTTTTTTAGATAGCTTGCCCTGTTTACGACGCCCACGTTGTTTGCTTTCCCAACGACTTAGCTTTATCCCTCTGGAGTTTGACGGCTTGCCGTGATATGCCCCGTTTTTTCCAAATAAGCCGCTAGTTTGTCAAAGGTTGTCATCCAAACCCCCTCTTTTTTAGACAGATGACTGTATTTTGCTGAAATTACCCGCTCCTTCGCTTACCAGGTAAAACCCAACTTGTTCAACAACTCTTTTCGCCACGAAACCATTCTCATCTTATTGATTCGTTGGCCAGATACCCAACCTCCCAAGGCTTTGTTTTTCGCCCACCCAACACTCTACAATCTCCGTATATTTTTTTGTACGCTTTGAGCTCTAAGTAACGCATGTATCATTGCTCGTCGCGCGAATCCCAACTATGGGGCTTCTCAAAAGGGTAGACCCATTCCTTGTCTTCCATAAGACCTAAAATACACAATATTTTGGAATTATTTGATGTTTCATATAGCTTGACAGTTTAGTGAACTGCTTACTAACTACTACCTTAGTCACCAGTGATTGACTACCTGTGACCACCCCCTCAATCCCCCGAAAAATTTCCACCACCAGTGGCACTACTACTGCAGTACTGTATTGCGCATGTCTGTATTCCGTTATTCAAAAATTACACTCTAATGTTAAGTTTTATTTTTTAAACCTGATTTTATCAACCACCCACCACCAAATATGACTAAAGCTGCTCCAATCCCAACACCAAATGGCCAATACTCTAGACTACCAGATCTATAATCACTTATTATATTTGACAACTCAGAACAAGTTCCTAAAATTAATAAGGCTCCAACAATTGTTTTCCAGTTTATCATTTTTTACATATTTATTTTTTTGACTTCTAACTTGGTTTAAGTTTGAGTACAACAGTAATTTAAATCAAAAAATAGTGCTCAATTAATGCTATCTTTAATGTGCAAAACTTACTTGGTATACCTCAAAGCTAATAACTTTTACCAAAACCACCTTGAAAAGAGTAAGGCTCCTGTTGGTGTTTTACTTATGGGTAAGTTTTGAGAATTAGGTATTTGCAAAGTCTGAAACCCTCTAGAGCTTTTTAGACGATGGTAGGTTTCAGACTTTACCAAGTTAAAAAAACTTGCCTCAACTTTGATTTGAGCCTGCAAACGCCCATTTTCAACTATTATTTCACGAGGCTTAATCCGGTCATTTAGAAATTGAAATCTCATTAGTCTCAGCTCTGAGGTACAACCAGTACATTGGCTTAATCGGAGCATTCAGAAATCAAAGTCACAGCAACGGCAGAGGTAATCATCAATAAACCATTCAACTATGTCTAATTCTGTTTTACCCCCTATAGAGGGACTAAAGTATGTGCCCGATTTTGTAAATAAAAAAGAAGAAAAGCAGCTACTGAAGGAAATAGCCAGAGCTACCTGGGAAGACCTCTATGTGAGACGGGTACAACAATATGGCTATAGGTATCACTTTCTTAAGCGTACAATGGATCACGTGTCTACCCATACCCCCTTGCCCGGTTGGGCTGCCCAACTTACCCAGGCTTTTTTAATAAGGCAATATTTAAACACCCTGCCCGACTTATTAATCGTAAACGAATACAAGGCAGGGGAGGGGATTAAGCCTCACATAGATAGTCCACTGCTTTTTGGTGAAACCATTTTGATTGTAAGCCTGGAAGCAGACTGTATCATGGAGCTCGAGCCAATGCCAGAGGTTGGGCAAGGTAAGCAGGCATTGGCATTGGCAGCCCGTAGTTTGCTGGTGATGCAAGGCGAAGTCCGCCACCACTGGCAACATAGCATTGTAAATGTGCAAAAGCGCAGGGTTTCGCTTACTTTTAGAACAGTAAAAGATGAATATAAAAAATAAATAATGATGAATGATGATGTAGACACTTCGCTGATGTTGCGAATAGTGACAAGCGTATTGGACAATGATTGGGAAACCGCTTGGGTAAAGTTAACAACTGACCCAGGTGATGCGTGTTTGGTTTTACCCAAACCTATTAAACTTAGGAGCATTCACTTCGCTGTCAATGGTGCTTATGAGGCAGTAGCAAAACACAAGCAAGAGGCTGTCAATATAGCCTATTGGGACGAGCGGGAAGCTTATTTGACCCAGGCATTGGGTAAACCTGTAGGCGTAGCCGCGAAAGAAGAGTTGCAGGAGGAGTTAGACGGTATTATTGAAAAAAAACGTGATTTATTGCACCGTAACCTGGCTTCCCCGTTAGGTCCTCCTAATTTGGTCCAACAGTATAGTTCGGTTGCCCGCTGTTTGGTTGATGTACTGAAAATAAATGATCCTGAAAGCGTGATTGAGAGTGCCTTGATTCACGATATTGAGCAACTTTTTAAGCAACGCATAGCCAACACAATTCGCCCTGAGTAATGATTGAGGAAATAAATACAGCATTGGTGTTAAAAGTAGTTGACGAAATGTTGCGCAATGACCTGGAAACCATTCGGGCAAAGGTAACAACTGATGAAGATTATGCCCTTTTGTTTTTGCCTCATCCTCCCAGTCTCGACCTTCTCGGAAGAGTATACAATACCGTTACTTGTGCTTATAATGGAGTATATTATGGTATAGAAAAAGGCAAGAGGGCGATGCAACAGCATGAACGACTCGCCTATTTGGAAAAAACACTAAAAAGCTGGAAGTACAAGCTTCCTTACTTCAAGAAAAAAAAGCAAGTACTTCGGGCAGAAATGGAACGCATCCAGGATGAGTTTTCACAAGAGATATTATCTCCGGCTACTCCTGATTGGTTACAGGATATAATAGTTTTGGCAGCACTATTTGTTATATTGATGAAGATAAACGACTCTGAAGGTGCTTGCCAAAATGCCTTGAGCCACGATATTGAAAAGTTTTTGCAAAACAAGATCACCAAAGAGTAACAACTATAAAGTTACTTTCCCTTGTTGCTTTTACCCTTTACTCTTCTAAAACACATACCTCGCTCCAAACTGAAACTGTCGGGGTGGGGCGGCATTTCTGATGGTTAAACTGCCCGAAGCACGAGGCCCTACCTGAATCTGGTTGCTTTGACTGGCATTGTTTGAAAATCCACTCAGGTTCTCTGCATCAAACACGTTGAATACATCGGCACTTATCTCGAACTTGTGGCGACTGTTTTTACCCAAAGGTATTTGATAACGCACACTCAAGTCAAACGTATTAGACCAAGGCAAGCGGTCGCTGTTGCGGGGTTCTCCTGGCGAGCGGTCACTGTTTCCTACATAAGCATCACCAAATGATCTGCCATCGCCGTTGAGGTCAGTAGTGCCAAATATGCTGGCATCAGGAATACGGTTGATGGGTTGCCCGCTTTGTAGCAAAAATGCGGTAGTAACCGTGAAGTTTTTAATAGGAAAAAAATTGATCACCCCATTGATCACGTGGCGGCGATCGTTGAGGGCGGGACCCCACTCTGCTTCAAAATTATTGGCATCCATTGCCCTGAAGTTAATGTCTTCGGTGTTGTTTTCCAGCAACGACAAAGTGTAGGTAAAACGGTAACTTACTTTACTTTTGCCTCGGGCTTTCTGGAGATTAAAACTCGCCCCCCAATAGGTAGACCTTCCGGCGGTTTCTGATACAACCACATTGCGTGCTATGCCACTGATGCGTTGTCCGTTGATAATGGCATAACTGCCATTGGCATCGGTAAGTATGGGTACTGGGCGGGTAAAATCCGCTTCGGTTTGGGTGCGTATTGGCTTTGCTTCACTAGGGCTAAATGGTTTGGGAGCATTGAGATTGCGCAGCCTAAACAAGTTATACGACTGATTGTGTACCAGGTCGACATAAAACAAAAAATCACGGTCAAACTCATATTGATACCCCAACGATATTTGGTGGGTGTAAGGGTTTTGCCAGCCATTGGGCGATAATATGCGGCGTTCGTTGCTGAATATATTATTTCTTTCGTTTTGCAAGGCGGTTGGAGCAGGCGCCTGAAGATAGCCCACATTGTCTACACTTGCCGTAAGATTGCCATCAAAAATGAGTTGGTTCAAATCTGCCGATGGATCAATCAGGTCTTGCGCCTGTAGCTGTTGCAGTTGCAGCAAGTAATTGTCAGACCTGGTATTTTGCTGTAGGGCATCGCTATACACAGCATACAGTATTTTTTCAAAAAAAGTACCTACACCACCTCTTATCGTACTCGACGCATTGATTTTATAATTGAAGCTAAAGCGAGGTGCAATGTTATTAAAATCCCCTTTGCCTGCTCCGGTTTGCGATAAGTTGTCAAAATCGTAGCGAAGCCCCAAGATCAGGTTCAAACGCGAGGTGACCGAGTATACATCTTCTACATAAGCACTGTAAATGTTTTGGGTGCCCCCAAATGAGTTGGGTCTGAGTTCTACGCTGGCGCTGAGTACCTGCACTGTAGCGGGTACATCGCCAATCTGGAGGTTTGCCCCTTTGTTTTGGGCAATCATTGCGGCAAGCTCGGCATTGGTGGGCAAGATGGTATAGTTGCCATTGATGTTGCCCCCGCCAAACAACGAGTGCTGGGCACTGATAAGCTCAATCCCGGCTTTGATGGTATGTTGGCTGCTTAGCGAGTATTCCAGCTTTTGCTGAATTTGCCAGGTTTTTTCGTGAGAGTCAAAAATAAACCCTGGGTGCCCTAATACCGCTGCGGGAAGGTTATTGACTAAAATATTTACCTGAGGGCTTTCCCCGTTTTGAGGCCTGCCATAGTTCCAGCGAAAGCGGGCAAACTGCACATTGCTTTCCCAGATCAGTTTTTTGCCCGTATAGAGATTTTTTAATGCAATCAATGTCGAGTTTCTGTCTTGCAAACTTGCCGCAGAAGGAAACAAAGTGCCTCCTTCCAAGCCACCGCCTTGCCGTTCAATGGCACTTATGCCCACATTTGCCCGCAAAGTAGTAGACCAATGCTTGCTCCAGAAATGATCTATTTTGCCCGAAAGGTAAGTAAACCTGTTTTGCCCCCTCACGGTCTCGTTTACATTGAGGTCGGGCGAGTTGAGCAAGTTGTCTTTTACATCAATGGTCTGCTCTGCATTTATGTAGTAGAAAGTCTTGTTTTTAATCAAAGCTCCCCCTAGTCCAAACCCCGTCTGGTAGCGTTGAAAACCATCTTTTACCTGATTGCCGCTTAAATCGCGTTGGGCAAACTCTGAAGGGGAGTCAATGACCGAACCAGGGCGGACAAGCAAGAAAACTTCACCATTGAGCTGATTACTGCCCGAACGCGAAGTGATATTGACAATGCCATTGCCCGTGAGCCCAAACTCAGTAGAATAGTTGTTGGTAAGCACCGTAATGTTTTTGGTAAACCCTACAGGAATAGCAAATTTTTGTCCACCCAAAAAACGTTCGTTATTGTCCAAGCCATCTATCATATAATTGGTAAACAGACTATTTGCTCCATTGATGCTGATATTGGGGGCTTCGGGATAAAACCCTGTGGCTTGGGTTATGTTGGGCAAACGATACAAAGCCCTGGTAATGTCGCGTCCCTCTATAGGCAATGTCTGAATTTCTTTGAGCTGGAGGTCTGAGGCTACTTCGGCATTGATGGTGTTTATTTTAGAACTGGCAGCCGATACTACTACCTCATCGAGTTGCTTTGAGTTTTTGCGGATCAACAACAGTTGCACACTGGGTTTTGCCTGGGCGCGGAGGTCTATGCCAGTGACTTTAGTCGCCAAGTATTGCTCATTTCCTGGCACGCTTACCTGGTAAGCTCCCAGCGTAGACAAACCCCTAAACCATACTTTACCCTGGGCATTGCTCACGCTTTGGGCCTGGTAACCAATGGCGGGGTTTTCAAGGTATACCTTAAGGTTTTTTACTGGCTGAAGGTCAGGGAGGCGAAGAAGACTTACTTCTAAATTTACTTGTGCCCAACCCAACGAGGCAAGGCTTAGCAAGCAGCCGATATAAATGATGGTAATTACTTTTTTCACAGTTGTTATAATCAATTGATTGAGAAAGCCCGGAAAGCACAATTGAGCTAAACCAAAGCCAGGTATTGGCGCAAAATATCGTCATAATTTATGGAAGTTTGCAAGAGGACAGCCGATAAAATAAATAAAATGCCCGGAGGTGTTTGGGGTGGAGCGACATCGTTTGGAACAACGTCAGGCTATTCGAAAAAAATGTGTACTTTTGCCGATTGCCAGGCATAAGCATCCTGTAGTTTACACTAATCTTGATATAATGAACCCAGGCGTTAAAAAAGCATTGATCATCACCAAAAAAATCACCTTTTTCATATTGAAAGCATTGGGTGTTTTTATCCTGCTATTGTTAGTTTTTATTGGGGCAAACCTGACCAAAATAGATCGTACCCCCTACAAAAAAATGCCCTACTACCGTACCACTATGGAGCGTATAAAATCGCTAAAAAACACACCTGTCCCTGTGGTAAACAATAAAACCGACTCAATAAAAGTAGGCTGGGGTAAGGCAGATTTTACGCCCAATCATCCGGTACACCTGGCAGGCTATGGCGATCGCTACGGCAATAGCGTAGGTTTACAGGATTCGCTACGGGCAAGGGCTTTTGTGTTTGATAACGGTGACCGTAAAGTAGCGATGGTGACCATAGACCTACTCATAGTGCCACCTACCATACTTGCCGTGATACACCAACAACTTTCGACTATTGGTTTTGCTAAAGAAAACGTATACTTTTCGGCTACCCATAGCCATAACAGTGTAGGGCACTGGGGATCGAGAGTAGTAGGGAGGTTGCTTGCGGGAAGTTATGAGCAAAGTGTTGTAGATAATATAGCCCATGCGGTGATTAGTGCGATCAAACAAGCCAACCAAACCAAAGAATACGCCCAACTCGGATATGTTAAAATAAACGCTAAAGACTTGCTATACAATCGCCTGGTGCGCGAAAAAGGCATTGTCGATCCTTGGTTGCGTTTGCTAAAAATAAAAAAACAATCGGGCAAGGTAGCCACACTTTTTACTTTTGCCGCCCACTCTACCTGCTTTGCCTCTGAGCGCAAACCTATTTCGGGCGACTATCCCAATCGAGTCATTCAGTTGTTGGAAAAAAGCCCTCGAATAGATTTTGCCGCATTTTTTGCCGGAGCTATGGGCAGCCATGCGCCTATAGATGTGCCTGGAGGCAACGACTATGAGCAACTGGAAAATATATCGACTAAAATGTCGGCGTTGGTGCTCGATAAAATAGACAGTGTTTCTACCAAAGCCAACAAGCAATTGTTTATGCGTTCGCTCAAAATAGACTTGCGTGCTCCACAAGTAAAAATCTCAGAAGATTGGCGTTTACGCCCTTGGTTGTTTTATGCCTTGTACGGCGATTACCCGGCTTATATCACGGCACTTCGTTTGGGTGATTTGGTATTTGTAGGTACCCCTTGCGACTTTTCGGGTGAGCTGGTGCCCCGGTTCGATGCCGTGAGCCAGCGCAAAGGAGTAGAAACCATTATTACCAGCTTTAACGGGGGCTATGTAGGCTACATTACCGATGATAAATGGTACAATGTAAACGAACCCGAAACCCGTCACATGAACTGGTTTGGACCTTACAATGGGGCTTATTTTACCGAAGTAATCCAAAAAGTAATTGAAACCATGTAGTAGTTAGTGCTTGCAAGGTGCCCCGTAAACAGGGGGCATAGTTTCCACCGAGAGCTGAGTAGTATTTACACTTTGTTCTACCAGTTTCTACCGACTATGAGGCAATGCTGTTGAGCTCACTACGTTCGGTTCCTTAACAAAGCCATACTGGTGAATTTATAACTCGCTGAAAATAAGTGTACTATGAACTTGTTAGTTGCCTATTGAACAGGGTGCACCTAGTGGAGGCGTTGCCGACATCCCGCTTGTGGAGAACCTTTAAACTATAGACTAAAAAAATATGACACAGAAAATCGCCAATATTGTATTGTTAGTCAACGACTACGACGAAGCCATTGAGTTTTATACCAAAAGTTTGGGGTTTACCCTCATAGAAGACACCGTGATGAGCGAAACCAAAAGGTGGGTCATAGTGTCGCCTCCGGGTGCTACCGAGAGCCGCTTGTTGTTGGCAAAAGCCAAAAACGAAGCCCAAAAAATAAGGGTGGGAGATCAGGCAGGGCAAAGGGTATTTTTGTTTTTGCATACCGATGATTTTTGGCGTGATTATAAAAAAATGACTGAAAATAAGGTCAGGTTTGTAAGGGAACCCAGCGAGGAGGTATATGGCACAGTAGCAGTGTTTGAAGACCTTTATGGCAACTTATGGGACCTGGTAGAACCCAAAGAAGCAGGAATAAACGGTTAGCAAAAAGTCGGTCGGTGCTCAGTAACTCGTGCAAAATTTACTGCAGTGGGACTATGAACCGTAGACTAAATAAGATAATAGATATAATTAAAAAATGGCTCTTATTAAGCATCCTGCGGGTACATTTTAGGAGTGTACAAAGTTTTTAAAATTTCTGATATACAGGTATTTATGTATAAATTAAAGTGATAAGTGTAGGGGCAATCCCTTGCTGTAATGCAATGGAAGTTCGCGGTTTATCGGAATGGTTGCCCTAGTGAAGAGCAAACATGGTTATACAATAACCCTTCAGCCCAATTCTTTATAAGAGCCTAAAAAATAATGAAATGATGAAAACCCATTTGTTGGCTGTTTTAGTCACCTTGTTTTGCCTGGGATTTGCCTTTGGCTCCCAAGCCCAAAAAAAACAGTATGTAGCCAAAAACTCTACGGTTAAGCTTGATTTTGCTACCAAAGCAGGGAGCATTGTAGGTGAAAACCAAAGTGCTACAAGCGCCTTAAACCCCAAAACCGGGCAAATGTTATTTACGGTACCTGTACAGGCGTTTAAGTTTAAGCGAGCCATTGTTCAAAAGTATTTCAATTACCCCGGATTGGTTTATTCAAAAAAATATCCCTTTATTAAATTCAAAGGGAAAATTGTTGACTTTGGAGCAATTAAACTTAGAAAAAAGCGGGAATATGAAATAGTCATAGAAGGTGAGCTGACTATGCGTGGAGTAACCAGGCCTATAAAAGCTACCGGAAAGCTTACAACTGGCAGAAAAGAAGTAGTAGGCTTTGCCCAGTTCAATATTCCTGACATTAGTAAATATGGCTTAGGAAAAGTAAATGGCAAACCTGTGATCCAGGCAGTGCGTGGGATAGGGGTAGACGTAACCGTAAACGCTACATATAAACGAAAGTGAAAGGAAACAAGCAGGGATAACTTGTTCAAGATGTTTTAATCCATTTTACATTGCTCAATTGTGATGCTTAGTGTAACAATTGAGCAATATAAACATGATGTATTTTGAGTATTCCAAAAATAAGCCTCTCTGCAGTTTATGTGTTGCTTGAAGCTAATGGCTTGCTACTATTTAGTGTTGTGGGTGTTCATTGCCCGGTCTAACCCTATAGTGGCAAAAGAAATGGTCATATCGCATGCCAGGTCCATAGGTTCGGTCAAAGTATCCAATTGCTCTTTGGTAAAGTTAGCCAATACATACTTTACCTGTTCACCTTTGTTAAAGTCATTACCTACCCCAAAACGAATGCGGGCGTATTGACTGTTGCCCAATACCTCCTGAATGTTTTTTAAACCATTGTGCCCACCATCTGAGCCTTTGCCCCTCAAACGTAACTTGGCGTGAGGCAAAGCAATGTCATCGACAATCACCAACAAGTTTTCACGAGGAACCTTGAGCTCTTGTAGCCAATAATTGATGGCCTTGCCGCTCAAGTTCATATAAGTAGTAGGTTTAATTAAATGAAACGTACGTCCCTTATGCTTAAACTCGGTCTTCATAGCCAGTTTATGCGTGCTAAAATCTGGCGCATCGTGTTTATCGGCAAGATGATCAAGCACCAGAAAACCAATGTTATGACGGGTGAGTTCGTATTCTGCACCTATGTTGCCCAAACCAGCAATTAAGTATTTCATTGTTTTACAAAGTTTCTTTTACAAAAAAGGTCATTAGCCTTACGACTAATGACCTGTACTTGTTTTACAAAGTCGAAGTTACTATTCTGCGTCTCCTTCTTCTCCTCCTTCTGCTTCTTCTCCATCCTCAGTTCCAGACTGCTTACCACGTTGAGCACGAGTAAGTTCAACTGATGCAATTGGAGAGCGATCGCTGTTCAATATTTCAAATTCAGTAGTTGACAAAGCACCTACTTTGACCGACTTACCTAATTCTAATTCAGAAATATCAACCTCAATGAACTCAGGCATTTTGGCAGGCAAAGCACTCACTTTAAGTTTGTTAAGCTTTGATACCAATCTTCCTCCTCCGATTACTCCAGGAGAGGTACCTACGTATTTTACAGGAACATCCATCTTGATAGCTTTATCTTCAGATATTTGAAGAAAATCAGCATGCATGATCATCTCACTTACTGGATGAAATTGAATATCTTGTAGGATGCACTCGTATTTGTCACCTTCTACATTCAAAAGTACCTTGTGTATATTGGGAGTATATACCAAGTCACGGAACAAAATCATTGGTGACTGAAAGTGTACTTGCTTGTCGCCTCCGTACAATACACATGGTACATTACCGTCTCTGCGCAGATCCTTTGAGGATTTTTTGCCGAGATTTGCTCTATGATACCCTATAATCTCTAGCGTTTTCATAAACTCACTTCGTTTAAAATATAAAATAAAAAATAACCCTTGCGGGTTTTCAGCTACAATTAGCTGGATTGTATAAACAAATTACTAATTGATTCATGTTCGTGAATACGACGTATAGCAGTAGCAAACAAATCTGCCACGCTCAATACGCGTACTTTGGGTGCGGGTTTGGTCAAAGGAATGGTATCCGACACTGCCACTTCTTCCAACACTGAGTTAGAGATGTTGTCATAAGCAGCACCCGAAAATACTGGGTGAGTACAAACTGCTCTCACACTTTTGGCACCTTTGGCAAGAATGGCTTCAGCTGCTTTACACATGGTTCCACCAGTGTCTAACATATCATCTACAATTACCACATTGGCACCTTCTACCTCACCAATTACTTGCATAGAAGCAACCTCATTGGCACGTTTACGGTGTTTGTCGCATACTACCATATCCGTTTTGAAATAAGTAGCATAAGCGCGGGCTCTTCCTACTCCTCCAACATCTGGTGCTGCAAATATCAGGTCATCAAGTCCTAATGATTCTACATAAGGAATGAAAACTGCCGATCCGTCGAGATGATCTACTGGGAAATCGAAGAAACCCTGAATTTGTCCTGCGTGTAAATCACAAGTCATCAGGCGGTCAATACCCACCGCAGATAATAAATTAGCTACTAGCTTAGATGCTATAGCAACCCTTGGCTTGTCTTTGCGGTCTTGGCGCGCATAGCCAAAGTAGGGAAGCACGGCAGTTACATACTTTGCCGAAGCACGGCGAGCAGCATCTGCCATCAGCAATAGCTCCATTAAGTTATCTGAAGGAGGACAAGTTGACTGAATCAAAAACACCTCACAACCACGCACTGACTCTTCAAATCTTGGAGAAATTTCGCCATCACTGAATCGCTTGATAACAAGCTCACCTAATGGCTGACCATATTTGAGAGAAATCTGACTGGCTAAATCGTGAGAATTGGTTCCTGAAAAAATTTTTACAACCGAGGACATTTTATATTGTTTTGGTTTTAAATGTAATCTATAAATTTCTAACCACAGAATTCTTTACTACCAAATTAGTATAGTATAAAGGGTAATAAAGAATCAATCATATCATAACTAAGACTTCACCTCTTTGCCTCTTCCGCTATTCCCTGTTCTTTTTACAAAGATGTATTTTTTGATGATCGCCCATCTTTCGGCTGAAATGAAGGCGCAAATTTAGGTTTTTTTATTTTGGAAGACAACAAAACTGCGTTTAGATATACACCTCTTTATCGATATGGCAGTTATGTGCGGTATACCTAGCGAAAGTGTAAAACTCTCAATGCACAATTAGTAAAATCAAGTTTTGACGCAATTGATCGAGCAATACTTTGAGTCTGAACCTTTCAGGGCACCCAAAAAGTTATTTTAAATCATTGAGTTGTGGTGTTTTCAAAACAATATTTTGTTGTCAATGCTTATGTATGCTATTCGTAGATGTGCAGACTGTAAGGGTAGTGTAAATAATTGATATTTATGGTATTTGTCAATACAAATTGGTAGTGGCAAGAAGAGAGGTTGATAGAGTCTTATATTAGAAAAGTACAATGAGTTCTTAGCTAGTAACTGGTCATTGAAAAAAAACCTGCTTAAAAGTAAGAAAAACCTGCGAACAAAAGAATGTTTGGCTGTAACTCCCTACCTTTGTGACATCAAATAAGAAAAAAATGTATTGAATATATATACATTGTGTAATATAATTGGGTGAATTGGCGCACTAATATTTAGTGCGCCAATTTTTTTTGCCTCATTTTAAGCTCACTGTTTTTTCACCTCGCCTTTTCCCTTTACCAAGATGCCATCCCTTGTTTTTATGTAGCGATAGTGGCTGGTTTACCTACTTGTCTATCGTTTGTCTATCTTTGGTACTATGGCAGGATGCATATTTTTATTAAAGAGTTGTTGAAACTACCTAATCAGTATAATATATTGTTTTTTGTAGTAAATACATAAAGTTTGAATATATTAATTAAGCTATATTGGTGAAATATTATTAAAAATACTGACTTTTAGTATAAATTAAACCTACTGTAAATTAGGTAGTTACAAATGGTATGCCTCTTTGTTTATATAAAATAGCCTTTAAATGCAAAAATTGAAAAAAAATGTATTGAAAAAGATAAAAAAAATGATGAACAAAAGATTGTTCTGGTATGACTCCCTACCTTTGTAGCATCAAATAAGAAAAAAATGTATTAAATATATATACATTGTGTAATATAATTGGGTGAATTGGCGCATTAATATTTAGTGCGCCAATTTTTTTTTGCCCTTTTGTAGATTGCCTATCTTTGTTATTAAGCTTTATATTTCCCCTTGTTAACTAATCAGTTTCTTTACTATTTATTCTACACTACTCCCTTCCTTAATAAGATAATGATAAGAATCAACTGGTTTTTTAGTTAAAATCTTTCATCCCTTACTTTTTTTGTCCCTAAAAAGCTTAAATCAAAATAATATTTTGTTAATGGTTGTTTTCGGAGATTTTATTGATATTTTTTGAAGTAAAAAGCCTAAAGCATTGTTGAAAATATTCAATTTAAGCAAAAAACGAGGAATGTTAAAAGTTAACATTTATTGGCTAACTGTTAGAAAAGTACAATGATTTGTTAGAGTTGAGAGGAGAAAAAAGAAAAGTAGAGACAAAAAACACGAAAAACCTACAAACCAAAGAATGTTTTGACAGATGTAACTACCTTTGTGTCATCAAAATACGAAGTCAGAATAAGTAGTTGTCAGAAACCAACTTTATGGTTGATAATCAACAACTCCTTATTAAAGTATATATTGTGTAATATAATTGGGTGAATTGGTGGGTTAATTTTTAGCCCATCAATTTTTTTTGTCCTACAAGCTATAGAAGTGATTGAAGCTATAGATCAGCCAAGACTAACCAACCCTGATATTGGTTGTATGATTATCCAAATATACCCTGTTTTTACACTCCTTATAATTGAACATCTGAAAACACTTCCTTCCTATAGTCAAGATTGTAAGTGGTTTTAGACCTGTTTTATTTAAAGAAAATTACTGATTATCAGTTATTTATGAAGCTTTTATTCGTATGTTGAAATATACACCCATCACTCTTTTTAAAGCTAAAATGAGCGTGTAAGTACAATATAATTGGCTGACAGTCAGCGACAAATAAAGTGAAAAGTTTTCGGGTTTAGCTATGCAGTGTAGAACAAATGCTGTAGGCTATTGTTTTAGTACCCACTACTAAGGAATTGTTCAAAAATAAATTGGGGTGATTTTTCGCCTTGATACTTCGTTATTTTTATTGCCCGTAGCGCTGCTATGGGCGCAAAAAATAGCCTCGTCTCAAAACAAAACCTCTACCTCAAGAATGGTAATTTAATTTCTCACCATTCCTAAGGAATGGTGTAAAAATAAATTTCTATAGTAACGCTAAAATATTTTGTTGCTGGACGCGGCAAAAAATCGGCTAATAGCAGCGCTATTCGGCTATTTTTTAACAAAGTATAGCCTCAAAAGATGAGGTTAAGAATGTAAATTTATTTTGGTACCATTCCTTAGCTTAGCAAATCTCATAATATGTACTACCTTTGTATCCCGTAAGCAAAAAAAAGACATTTAAAATACATCACTAATATATGGCATTTGCTAAACACATTTTTGTTACGGGAGGGGTTGCATCTTCTTTAGGTAAAGGTATTATTGCATCCTCTTTGGCTAAGCTATTACAAGCGCGTGGGTTTTCGGTCACCATCCAAAAATTTGACCCCTACATCAACATTGATCCTGGCACGCTTAATCCTTACGAACACGGTGAGTGTTATGTAACTGATGATGGCGCAGAAACTGACCTGGATTTAGGGCATTACGAGCGTTTCTTAAACATTACTACCTCACAGGCCAATAACATCACCACTGGAAGAATTTACCATAATGTAATCCAGAAAGAACGCCAGGGAGCCTATTTGGGCAAAACTGTGCAGGTGATTCCTCACATTACCGACGAAATCAAAAGAAATTTTCAGTTACTTGCCACTACCGGAAAGTATGACATCATCATTACCGAAATAGGTGGTTGTGTAGGTGATATTGAGTCTTTGCCCTTTATAGAAGCGGTACGTCAGATTAAGTGGGATTTGGGAGAAAACAATGCCATTGTAGTACACCTTACTTTAGTACCTTATCTTCAGGCAGCAGGCGAGCTTAAAACCAAGCCGTCGCAACACTCTGTTAAAACCTTGGCCGAAGCGGGTATTCAGCCCGATATTTTGGTAGCTCGTTGCGACCATACTTTGCCCGAAGAAATTCGTCGTAAATTAGCGTTGTTTTGCAACGTAGACTTTGAGTCGGTGATAGAAGCTATAGATACCGATACTATATATGATGTACCTTTGTTAATGCAAACAGAACGCCTCGATGAGCGTGTATTGACCAAGCTACGCCTTGCCAGCCGTCGCAAACCTGACATTAATCAATGGAAAGAGTTTTTGTATAAAATTAAAAACTCTACCGATGAGGTGAATATTGGACTGATTGGCAAATATGTAGAGCTGCATGATGCTTACAAATCTATTGTAGAGTCTTTTATTCATGCCGGAGCCATTAATGAATGCAAGGTAAACATTCAGTGGATACAGTCAGAAGACCTGGAAAAAAGAAGCTTTGATTTTAAAAAACTGGGCGAGCTGGATGCCATGTTGGTAGCACCCGGTTTTGGCGACCGTGGAGTAGAAGGTAAAATAAAGGCTGTAAAATATGCCCGCGAAAACAAAATGCCGTTTTTTGGCATTTGCTTAGGCATGCAAGTAGCCATGGTAGAGTTTGCCCGCAATGTGTTGGGAATCAAAAAGGCGATATCAAGCGAAGTAAACCCTGCGACCAAAGAGCCGATCATTGACTTGATGGAAGACCAAAAAAATATTACGGCAAAAGGAGGAACAATGCGTTTGGGAGCTTACCCATGCGTGTTAAAAGAAGGAACCAAAGTAGCCGATATATATGGAGTCGATGAAATTAAAGAGAGGCACCGTCACCGCTATGAGTTCAACAATTTATACCTTCAGCGTTTCGAGGAAGCAGGAATGACTGCTTCTGGAATCAACCCTCAGTCGGAGCTGGTAGAAATCATGGAACTCAAAGAGCATCCCTGGTTTATTGGTACGCAGTTTCACCCCGAACTAAAAAGTACAGTGCTCAATCCACACCCTTTGTTTGTAAGTTTTGTAAAAGCTGCCATGGAGAATGCAGCCCGTAAGCAAACTTCTAATGAAGAAAGTGCTAAGGGAGAAAAAAGTAAAAAAGAAACTAAAAAAAGTACAGCAAATAGCCCAAAAGTATAGGATTGAGTTCTTCAGTTTGTACAATTACTTTTGTAGAAAGAGGTTTGCCTCATGGTAAACCTCTTTGTTTTTGTAAAAAAAACATTTTTTATCGGGTTATTAGTGTAACATTTAGCAACTTTGCAAGACTAATTATTCATTGGTAAAGTCATTAGTAATCCAACAGAAATAACTTATTCTACGGAACATCATCTTTGGGTGTGGTACTTTATAAAAAAACAGTTCCATAGCGCTGATTCCTATGAGGTATCAAAGTTTAAGGGTGAACAAAGTAAAATTGACTTGGCAAAGTTCACCATACCAAACTTATAGGTGCAGTTTTTACTGGTCAACTACCAAACATTGTGTTTCCTGGAGGTGTTTTATTTTTTTACAGATTGCTAGACAACGAGAAGTAGCGGTTATTATTCATTGATTTTTGATGATAACCAAGGAAGAACAAAAGATAGATTTTTGAAGATATGGATAGAAATCAAGTTATTGGGCTGGCGTTGATTTTTGTGATGTTGATGGTATACTTTCAGTTTTTTGGACCAGATCCTAAAAAGAATCAAGATCCAAAAAATGTGAAAGACACGGTTCAGATGAGCCAGAAAAAACCCAAAACTCCAAAAAAACAGCCAGTAGGCAAAGCTAAACCTGCCGATTATGGTCAGTTTAAAAAGGCAAGTCAAGGCACAGCAAAAGAAATTACGCTTGAAAATAAAAACATTAAAGTATCCTTTAATACAAAAGGGGGGCGGGTACACAAGGTATTGTTGAAAAACTACAAAACCTACGATAAAAAACCTTTGTATTTAATGGATGGTACCAATAGTAAGATCGATCTTACTGTAGAAACCTCCGATAATAAGCAAGTCAATCTTGCCGACTTGTATTTTAGCACCAATGCTGCTGCTAAGATTGAAGTAAAAAACAAGGCACAAAGCATAAGCTTTAAGTTAGAGCTGGCACCCAATCAATACATAGAGCAAATCTATTCTTTAAAAGCCGATGGGTTTGAGTTAGGCTATGATTTGAAGTTTGTAGGGCTCGAAAATACCCTAAGAAGACAATCTAATGTGGCCTTTCACTGGGTAAACGAAATGAAACGCCTGGAGTTTGATCTAGAGCAAAGCCGCCAAAAAGCTAAAATCAACTATTACCTCAGCAAAGGTGATTTTGAAGAATTGTCAGGGCTTAAGGCTGAGTACCAACAAAAAAGAATCAAAGAAACTTTACACTGGGCTACTTTCAACCAAAAGTTTTTTACCACCGGACTAATTGCCAAAAACAAAAACTTTAATGCTGCAGTTTTTGCTACCGAAGTAAAAGACCCCAAAAGCAAGACCGTTGAGAAACACGGAGAAATAGACTTACTGGTGGGCAGCAACGATATCATAGCTGGCAAAGGGCAATTCTCTTTTTACTTTGGTCCTAACCAATACTATATACTAAAAAAGGTAGATGCAGAAAGCTTTAGCGACAACGTATACCTTGGTTATCCGGTAGTAAACTGGTTTGCCAAATACCTGGTAGTACCACTGTTTGCTTTCCTCGAAGGGTTTGTGTCAAACTATGGAGTAATCATTATCTTGTTGAGTCTCATCATCAAGTCAATGCTTTTCCCACTTACGTACCGCTCTTACAAGTCTATGGCAAAAATGAAGGTGATCAACAAATACCTTCAGCCACGAATGGACGCTTTTAAAGAGAAACACCGTAAAGAAAATGGTGGCAAAGAACCCGACATGCAAACCACCAGCATGTATCAACAGGAGTTGTATAAAAAAATTGGACAAAGCCCATTTGCTGCTGTACAAGGGTGCTTGCCTATGCTGTTGCAAATGCCTATTTTGTTTGCCATGTTTATGTTCTTCCCAAGTGCCATCGAACTTAGACAACAACCATTCTTATGGGCAAACGATTTATCGGTATACGATCACGTCATTACATTCTCGTTTAACCTTCCATTTTTGGGCAATCACATCAGTATTTTCACCCTTTTGATGTCTATCTCATCTATTGGAATCACCATGACCAGTAATCAAAATACGGCCACAGCAGGTGGACCAAATGCTGGTATGATGAAGGTGATGATGTATATGATGCCCATTATCTTTTTCTTTGTGTTAAACTCTTACCCTTCAGGGCTGAGCTTTTACTACTTAATTCAAAACCTGATTACTCTGGGGCAGCAGCATATAATCAAGCGTTATTTTGTAGATGAAGAAAAAATAGAAGCGAAAATAAGCAAGTTCGAAGCTGAGCAAAAGTACAAAGACAAGGCAACCAAGAAAAAATCTCCTTTTCAGGTACGTTTGCAGGAAGCACAAGAAAAAGCAAGGCAAGCACAACAAGAAAGAGCGGAGAAAAAGAATGCTGCTCGAAATGCCAAAATGAATGACAAAAAAAAATAGATCAATAGTTTTATAAAAATAATAAAAAGAGAGCCCTAAGGCTCTCTTTTTGCGCTTTAGAGCTTGGGGGCAAGCCCCTGTGGTTAAATTTTCGTGTTTAGCATGATTATCGAACGAAGAAGTATAACGTTGTTTCGTAAATGTCTCCCTGAAGTTATTCTAACTTATCAAAGAACCACGTTATTTTTCAAAATAATACGGCCATGAAAAGGTAGTGAACAATACCTGAATAAACATTGATTTGTACTCAATTTGCGGATAAATTGTAGGAAGTGTGTTTGACTTTGAAAGATTTCTCCTAATTTAGCTAAAATTATAGCATCAATATGTGGCAAAAGGTTTCCTATATTGTACTTTTTTGGATATTGAGCAACAGCGTTTGCTTTGCTCAAACCTCAAAAATCAATACAAACGTTGAGCATCAGGTAGCGGTCATTGCTAACCCCTCCAAAACCATCCATGAAAGCTTGAATCAATACCTTACTGTATTGGAAGATACCGCTGGCAAACTTACTTATGAACAGATCATTTCGCCCACATTTCAACAACGGTTTACCCCTTACAACCAACGAACTAAAGAATTTAAACATCAATACACCTATTGGGGAAAGATAACCTTGCAAAATCAGGCCAAGCGAAAAGACGATTGGTTGTTACATATAGGTGGGCGCAATAGTGTGGTAGAGTTGTATATACCACAACCAGAGGGCAAAGCATTGGTAAAAAAAACAGGCGTTTTTGTTCCGGTTGCCCAAAAATCGGTCAATGAAGCCATCTTATCATTGGCCAAGATATATTTACCCTATCAAACCCCCCAAACAATTTATATAAAAATTGTCATGTTTGATAAACGCACCCCCAAGTTTAACCTGGAGTTGCATGATTTACAAAACTACAATGAAGGCTTAAGGTGGGAGAGTTTGTTTCAAGGCATGTTTCAAGGAGTTTTTTGGATTATGATCTTGTACAATCTCGTCATTTTTTTTAGTACAAAAGACCGCACTTATTTGTACTACTCGTCTTATATGCTGTTTTTGGCCGTCTACTTTCTTTATTTTCACGGTTTTATTAGAGAGTATTTTATTCCAGCACACCCCGCCTTAGACAGTTACATCTGGATTGTAACAGTAAGTATGATGTCGGTATTGTATTTTGGTTTTATGCGGGTTTTTTTGCACACCAAAGACATTATCTCCAGGATAGATCCCTTCGTAAGGGTGTATATGGGCATACGCATTGCCTTGATTCCAATAGAACTTATTTATTACTACTTCTCGTCTAATTATCCGCTCATGAATACCCTCTCGCTGGTATGCGGGGGCATTGATGCGCTACTTTCGGCGGTGTTGTTTGTGGTATTGTATAAAACCGGTAGTATTACCGCCCGTTATTTTATTTTAGGGGCTCTTTCGCTCAATATTGCCGTCATTGCAGGCATATTTATCTATTCTTATTCACGTTTTGCCTACTCATTGGTTTACCAGTCAGGAGCAGCTTTAGAAGTATTGCTCTTTTCGTTGGGACTGGGTTATAAAATCAAGGAGAATGAGCTGGAAAAACGCCGGGCACAGGCCGATTTGATAGAGCAACTACACCAAAACGACAAATTGCAAAAAAAGCATACTCAAGAGCTCGAAGACAAGGTGACAGAGCGCACAGCAAAGGTGCTGCAACAAAAAGAAGAGATTGCGGCACAATCTGAGCACATGAAGGCAGCATTGAGTCAGTTGGGAGATAAAAACCGACAACTACAACGCACCAATAAACACATTACTGACAGTATCAACTATGCCCGAAGAATCCAGCGGGCTATTTTGTGCGACCAGGAAGAAATTACACGAAATTTTAAAGATGCTTTTGTTTTACTTGCACCCAAAGACATTGTTTCTGGAGATTTTTACTGGTTTAATGAAGATATTTTTGCGCACAAAAACGAACCCTTGGGTGTACAAATTACTGCCCCGCCAGTATACGACGAAGAAGATGATAATAGCAAACGTTTGCATCCAAGGGTCAAGGTATTGATTGCAGCTGATGGTACGGGACATGGGGTGCCGGGGGCTTTTATGACAGTCATGGGGCAAAACTTGTTGGATGAGATTATTTTGAATCAAAAAATTACTGAGCCTTCACAAATTTTATATGAACTAGACCACCGTTTGACCAGTACTTTGCAAAAAACCCGTACCGAAAATAGTGCCCCCATCAACGATGGCATGGATGTATCTATACTGGCAGTAGACGAAAAAGCCGGCAAGGTGTATTTTTCGGGAGCCAAGCATCCTTTTTGGTATGTCCGCGACGGAGCAATACACCAGGTAAAAGGTTCTAAGTTTCCCATTGGCAGTAGTCAGTACCGGGTGAGTAAAGTGTTTGAAACTTTTACAATGGATATACAGCAGGGAGATGTTTATTATATTTTTAGCGATGGTTTTCAAGACCAGTTTGGGGGGGCGTTGGGGCGTAAATATATGCGAAAATATTTCAGAAAGTTTTTGCTTGAGATAAGCGGCAGACCACTTAAGATTCAGAAGCAACTGCTGGAGACTGAGCTAAGGGATTGGCAAGACACTAACCCACAAACAGATGATGTATTGATTATTGGGGTGAAAATGTAAACCTCTAAACATAAGTGTTTATATATACAAAAACCACCGAAACATTCGTCAATGTTTCGGTGGTTTTGATTAATAGCTTTGGTTTATAAAAAAATTATTACCAAGGTAATGTTGAGCTGCTTACCAAGCCTTGTTCATCAAAGTTTACTCGTGTACCTTGTGGGTAATAACTAACAGTGCCATCAGAGTTGATCAGTTGGGTAGAGGCACCCAATACACCAAAAGTAACTCCTAAGTTATTTCGCTCAGGTGAGAAGTTAATCTCTGTTCCAGCTAAAAACCTGACTACTTTTCCATAAACACCCCTTGTAGTAACTATTGCGTCACTTTTAAGTCTGCCACGAAGGGCTCCTATCACTTTTGCGTTGATATCAAAGTATATCATGGTCCCTTTCTTAAAATTAGCTTTTTCGCTACTTTTTTTAGCCGCTACTCTCACACGAGCATCTTCAGCCAAACGACCAGCTACAAGCTCACCTTTTGAGTTTAAAAGCAAATCTAAGTTATTATAAACTTTGATTTTGTCAAACTCTAAAAAGGGTGGAGCTACTTCTATGATTTGAGCAGTTTTGGTAGTTCTACTGTTTTGAGTAGTGGTGGTAGGTTTTTGTGGTTCTACATTTTCTGACTTTTGGCAAGAAAACATAAATGAAGTAATTACTAATGCTGCGATTAGTTTGATCTGATTAGTCATTGTTTTGTTTTTTAATGTGAATATTCAATGAGAATTTTAATTAGCATGTTATTTTTGATCTCTCATTTTTAATTTGTGTGATGCAAATGTAGTATAAGTTTTTAAATACACAAATTGTAAATTACATGTTTATTTAGTATAAAATTTTGTATTATTAATATTATTCAGTATAAAGTAAATATTAGTTGGTTTTTTCTGTATGTTAATTTTATGAGCAATGTTAATTGTTTTAATATATTTTTTTGTGACTTTTTTATGTTTTTATTATGGTTTTGTGTTTTTGCGTGATGAGATAGTACTTTTTGATTTTACTGGTTAAACTATAAGGCAGCAAGGCAAAAAATGCTGAATAGAGGGCGTGTTATTTCTTACCAATCACTTCTGCATAAAAAACATGGAGCCTTTTAAAGTATTCATCTAAAAAATATAGTTTCTTTGTGTTACAATGACGAAAGTAAACATGTGAGCATTGATATTGATAAGTAATTAGTCAATTAAAAATATGGAAAAACAAATGGATGCTATTGAAGTGCTGGCAGATTTGCTGGGGTTTAATAATGGAGTAAACACCGATGAGCACACAGAAAATGAAACCAAGGTAAAAAAATTATACGTAACAGGTGACATGGTTAATACTTATGTAGAAGTAAGTGGAGACGCTAACCCTATACACACCCATGTAGAGGCAGCCCAAAAAGCAGGGTTTGCCAAACCTATAGCCCATGGCACCCTATTATCGGGCTTGGTATTTTCGGCTCTGGTAGAGTTGTATGGTCACAACCTGAGTATTATGGAGTTTGATGTGGCATTTAAAAGACCTGTATACATTGATACTAATATAGAGATACATTTGACTTCGGAAGTTACTGAAGGCCAAAGCAAAAAAATAAAATTTGAAATAAAAACAGAAAAAAATAATCGACTGAAACAAGCGGTAGAAGGCTTTTTAGTGTGCAATGTGTCGTCAGCAGAGTGCGACGTAGAAAACCTCGAAAAGTCGTTATTGATTGCGTGGTTAGCCAAAGCAACCGCCGAAAATTTTACTGGTATCGCAGTGACCAATCTGGGTATAGAGTTTCAAGGACAGCAAGTAAGTAGAGAAATGCCAGAGTTAGAACTCAACCACGGCGAAATTAACCCTAAGTACGGCAACCGTAAAACATTGTACAAAGGGCTGAGCAAGCAACAAGACGAAGAAGTATACCATGGGTATTATATTGTAGCAAGCAAAGAATGGGTAAATCGCTCATAATCAAATAAAAAAAGCCTCAATTATGTATTGAGGCTTTTTACTAAAAAATAAAACTATGGATGATTATATATTATTTCTTGGCTAATATGTTGAAGCCCACGTGCACAGTAGGGCGGATAAACTTATCTTTCAACGACTTATCGGCACCATAGCTCATTCCCCAATCTTTACGGTTAATATTAAACTTGGCTTCAGCCGTTACTTTGTCACCATCTATAGTAACTTTAGCCGGAAAAGTAATGCTTTTCTTTACTCCTTTAAGCTCAAGGTTGCCAGTGATCATGTGCGTAGGGTTTGCTAGTATATATTCCTTGTCTAAATTTTCCCGATCTTTGTCATTTTCTTTTTTGTAGTCTTCTACAGATACTATTTCGAATGTGCTCTCAGGAAATTTGTCTGCGGCAAAAAAGTCTTTGCTTAGCAAATGCGTCACCAATTTGCCATTGCCCTCTTCATCAGCAGGAATGTCTAATACTTTTAGGCTTTTGATATCAATAATAAAGCTTCCTCCTGTTAACTTACCCTCTTTTACAGCAACCGAACCATTTTTGAGGTCAAAGGCCCCATTATGCTTGTCTACAGGTTTAGTGCCTACCCAAGTAACTTTACTGCTTGCCAGGTCTACATTCATGGTAGTAGCATTGGCTACTGTTGCCGTATCTACTTTTTGGGCATCTCCAGTTTTTGCTTTATCACTCTTAGGCGATTCGCTGCATCTTACAAACAAAAAGGTAACAGAAAGTACCAGTACCAATGTTAAAAATCTTGAAGTATTCATTTTTATGAGGTTTTAAATTTGGTTTCGTTTTAAATAGACTGCAAATATATGTAGTTACATTAAAAGTAAAAGCATATAAATAAAAAAATGACAAAATTTTACCAAATGAGCAGGTTGTGTTGTGCTAGTTAACCCATCAATAGGATTTATGTTTTAGCAAAGTGTTTTGAGTTGAAGCAAGCTCTATGTAGAGAATGAAATATTTTTTTGCTAAGTATATTTTCTAGAGTGTGTATTTTGTAAATGACGTTATTCTATAATTTTTTTTGAGGGTAGGGGGAATAAAAAAAGCCACCCAAATCTAAGAATTTGAGTGGCTTCCTGTTGCCCGACTAGGGCTCGAACCTAGACTCTTCTGAACCAAAATCAGACGTGTTGCCAGTTACACCATCGGGCAAATTGCATTTGAAAAATTTATATTTTGTTGCCCGACTAGGGCTCGAACCTAGACTCTTCTGAACCAAAATCAGACGTGTTGCCAGTTACACCATCGGGCATTTTTGTCAAATGCTCTGCAAAGGTAAGAGGTTGTTTATTTAAATGCAAGAACAGATGTTAAATTTTTATACAAAAAATAAAAAAAATGCTTTGTTTAGAGATTATTTACTTGTAATAGTTTGATTATCAGCGATTTATTGGATTTGAAAAATATTAAAAAAATATTTTTGAGGGTATAATTTTGTAAACTGGACACGATTTATCGTCAGTAAAAAAACAAAGGAATAGCTTACTTTACACCACCTTCCAATACCTTAAGCGGATGCATTTTGCCAAATGTAGTAGCTACCTCTTCAAACAATTTATTACGAATGGCAAGGGTCATTGTACAGTTCATGGCTTGCTCTTGTGTCACAATCTCTAGTGCATAGTCTTTAATCATCTTCATGACCAGGTTCATTTGGTCATACTCAAACTGAATGCTGATATTTTGTGTCATTAGTTTCTCTTCCACTTCAGTGGCTTCCAGTGCTTCAGCTGCGGCAGTTTTATAGGCGTTGATCAACCCGCTTACGCCCAGTTTGGTTCCGCCAAAATAGCGCACAACTACCACCAAAATATTGGTGAGGTCAAACGAGCGTATTTGCCCTAAAATAGGGTCACCCGCCGAGTGTTTAGGTTCGCCATCATCGCTGGCACGAAACGCTTGTTGGTTGGCACCCAATACAAAAGCATAGCAATGATGACGGGCATCATAGTATTTTTTTCTTAATTCGTCCTGGCAGGCTTTTACTTCCTCCTCGGTGTGTACCGGGTAGGCAAACGCAAAAAATTTGCTGCCTCGATCTTTAAAAAAGCCCTCTGACGGAGCTGTGATCATTTGGTAAGTATCTTTCATTATTTTTTTTATGTTTAATCGCAACAAGTAACGGGTGTTGGTGAAAATCTACTACTTAAGTAGCCTAAAGTGCCTTCAATGCTTTTTTTATCACTTTTTTTAGCCATTCGTACTCGGTATGCTTGCGGGCTTGTTTATACAATTCTTTAGCCGTTTTTTGGCTTTGTTTGTCTGTTTTTTTGGCAGCAATACGCGCCAATCCTGCTTTTGCCAGTGCCCTATAGTCACGGCTATAGCGTTGGTCAAACCCTTTGATGCGAATAGCTTGTTGGTAAAGCATTTGTGCTTGCTTATCATTTTTTTGTAGCCTTTCGGCGATCATTCCCTTTAGGGTAAGACTGCCCACCCGGTAAACTGGTAAAGATTGCAATTTAAATCTGGCAAAATAGTTTTGGGCTTCGTAGTAGCGTTCCAGGTGTACCAAGCATTCGGCGTATTTGAGGGCAAAAAATGGGTTTTTGGGAAAGGTGTTTGTCAAGTGAGCAAAAGCAAGCGATGCCTGGTAAATATTGGCTTCATATTTAAGATAAATATCGCCCAGAAAAACCCAGGATTCCTGGCGGGTAAACAGGGCTTTTTGTGTAGCAGTGCGCAAATGTGCCAATCCTTTGTTTTTATCGCCCGAAGGGAAAAACACCATAAATGGTTTGATAATAGGACGGCTTTGGGGGAATTGCTTGGCGTAATACCTGTATAAGCCAGTAGAGAAATAGAATTCGCTGAAGTCATCGGTTTTTTTAAACCCTTGCTTTATGGCTCTATACGCCCGTCGCCCGTGACTTACAGCACTACGCAACGAACCCGTTTCTACCTCGGCAAGTGCCTTAAGCCCATAAGCCATTAGCTTGAAAAAAATACCCTCTACATCTTTTTTATTGGCTTTGAGACGTGCCTCAGACAACTTAGCACAGCGGTTGAGCAGCTTTTCGTATGCGGCAAACTGTGGATGACTTTTTTCCAGGGGCAGGTATTGCCAGTGAAGTACCAATGCTTTGAGCAAGTAATAGGAGGGGTGATTGCTGTAGCTTGGGGGCAGGCTTGCTATGATTTGGTTTGCTTGGGCAAATTCCCAGTTATAAATCCGTTGAAGTGCCTTGAGCATGGTTTGTTGGCTGACTTTATCGGTAAGAAGGTTTTGTGCCTTGCCCGAATCAACCCTTAACAATAACAAGAGAATGAAAGGAATAAAAAAAAGCTTTTTAATCATCTGTGAGCCATCTTATGATAGACAAAGGTATAAAGATTTGATATATCGTGCGATTAAATGCTGGTATGGTTACGTAAAAATCAGTTACTTGAGACCGTCAGGTATTGTAATACCTCTTGATAGGCAATAAAAAATATGGCCAGCACTGCCAGTACTATGCCCAATTGGTTGAGGCGCGACAGGCGCTCTTTGAATATAATGATGGCAGCAACAGAAGAGCATACGATGATACCGATATTAAATACAGGAAACAAAAAGGCACCATCGTTGCCAAAAGCAGAAAGGGCATCGAGTAAAAAATACACCGAAAAAAAGTTAGGAATACCCAGATACAAGCCTCCTACAAGGTTACGGTTCTGGAGACGGTCTTTGCCGGTGGCTATTCGGTAACCCGCGATTATACTGCCTGTTATGCCTGCAGTACCAAACAATATTACCAGAAAAAAGGCACTGGATGCAGGTTTGATGTAGTGCAAGTTGAGGTAGTTAAGGGTGGTGTCTATCAGTCCGGCACAAACGAATACAGCCAGGGTCAATAAAAAGTTTCGGGTGCTACGTGAATGTATTTGCACATCTTTTTTTTCTTTTTTGAGGGTGCTCAACACTATGGCGGCCAAAGCAAGCACAATGCCTGAATAGTTGATCCAATTGAACGTTTTTTGTTGAGTCTGAAAAATGAACAAACTTGCCATCACTGGTATTACCAGTGAAATCTTGGTGGCCAGAGAGCCTGCGGTTACGCTTACTATTTGGGTGGTAATGGCAATGAGGTAAAACACCAGCATAAAGGCTATGCCCAATATAATTGCGTAAATAAACCAAGGGTTGCTCAAAGATATGAGCGAAAGCTGTGACGACTCCCCAAAGGCAAACCACCCTGTGATAACACAAACGTAATAATTGATAACTACAGCTTGTAGTGTGTTGATTTTAAGTGTTTTGAAGGAACGAAATGCGATGAAAAGCATTACAGAAAACAAAATGCCAAGTAGTAGACTGATCATATCAAAAGTAAATTAAGCGAGCAAAGTTAAAGAATAATGCCTAATACCGGAGGATGAATGTTAATGAAGAGTTTGGAGTCCTAACAGCTTTGAGTATTTTATACCATCTACAAACACCTTTGATAAAAACCTTTCAACTACCTCAATGTTTAGCTATAATGACGTATTTATGAAAAATTATGAAGTATTGATCAACCCTGTACATACCTCACAGTATCAACACGACTACCCGACTTACTTGTACAATACTGTGCCACACTTGAACCAACAGCAAAAAGGGGAGCGAATATCTTTTTTTTTGTTACATACCAAAAAACAACGCTTAGAGGCTACTTTTCATTTGTTTGTACAGCATAAGGCAGGCTATAGTCCCGGACAAGCCCCTTTTGGCGGAATAGAGTTTGCCCCTGAGCTTAGGCTGGAGGTGTTGCAGTTTTTTTGGCAAACTGTAGAGGAGTATTTACAGAAAAAGGCGGTTGAATCAATACAGGTTAAACTCTATGCCCACTGTTATCACCCCGAAAACGCCCAGGTGTTGCAATACCTTTGGCTACAGCAGGGGTTCCGTATTATTGAGCACAACCTGAACTATCATATCAATATAAATGCTACTCCACTAAGCGACCGTATGCACCTTTCAGAAAAGCGTCGCTTGCGCAAGTGTGATACATTAGGATACAAATTTGAGGCATGGACTACTCCTGATTTTGACTTTGTGCATCGTTTTATTAGTCAGTGCAGGCAGCGCAAAGGCTTTCCGGTGTCGTTGTCTTTAGAAGCATTGCAGCGTTTATATGTTCAGTTTCCGCAAAATTTCACCTTATTTACCTTGTGTCACCAACAGCGGGTAATTGCTTTGGCTACTGGAGTGAGGGTGAATGCTGATATTTTGTATTATTTTTTGCCAGCTGACGATGCTGAGTATTTGTCGGCAAGTCCTATGGTGGCTTTGTTGGCGGGTATGTACGCCTACGGACAACAACAAGGGTACAAATTATTTGATTTAGGTATTTCTACAGAATTTAGCCTGCCCAATCATGGCTTGATCAACTTTAAGAAACACATGGGGGCAGAGGCATCACTCAAGCTGACCTTTTTTAAGCAGTACGGGTAAGTGTAGCATTGAGCGATTTTCAAAATTCTCCGAATCAAGTTCAGAGGCTCAGTTTTTTCAGCTAATTTTAAACACACCCTATTTTAGAAGCCACTTTGGGTACCAACGAAACTTGGTATCGGCAGTTGCTCAGTTTGGTAGAGAAAAGGGAAGGTGTGGGTATCTGCTGCAAATTTTTAGCTAATCAAATAAAATCCATTAATTTTGCTGCCATTCAAATAAACTAAAACAAAAAACGAATGAAGAAATATTTTTTGTATGCGATAACTGCTTTATTGTTAGCAGCTTGTGGTGAAGTATCAGACAAAAAAGAGGGTAAGCACGAGCACAAAGGGGGTACAGAACACAGCCAAGCCAAAGGCGATGAGTCGCATAAGCACCAAGGCGACCATAAACACAAAGATGGCACTACCCACAATCATAGCAAAGGAAAAGCAAGTACCGATTGTCTTCATTGTGGAATGCCTTCGGCTGAATTTCCCAAATGGAAAGTAAAAGTAACTGCCAAAGCAGGAGATATTTGGTATTGTTCACCTCGTTGTATGTTTATAAGTACTTTGGATAAAGCAAAAGCACCTAAAGAAATTCAAGCAATAAAAGTAGTAGAATATTATAATACTAAGCCAATAGACGCTAAAACAGCTTATTATGTAACCGGAAGTGATATACTAGGCCCTATGGGACACGATTTGGTGCCTTTGAAGGACAAAGCGGCAGCTGATGACTTTAAGAAAGAGCACAAAGGTGCAAACGTGTTGAAGTTTGACGAGGTTACTATGGAAACAGTAAAAGCAATGGTGAGCAAGTAATAGTTCACCAACGATTCATTAGTACAACAAAGGATGCTCACCATAAGGGGCATCCTTTGTTGGGTTAACAGGGCTTTACCTGCACAAGGGCGGCTTCTTTGAGTCTAAGCGACAAGGTATAACCTTCGACATCAATGGCTATGGGATCACCCAAAGGCGCCTTGAATAGTATCTTTACTTTTTTGCCAGGGTACAAGCCCATATCGGTCAGGATAGGGGTCAGCTTGTCAGGCACAACACCTACTACCTCTGCCCATTTATTCAATGACAATTGATCCAATGTTTCTTGCATAAAGTGTATCTTTGTTTTAAACAGGTGAACCGCAAATATAAGCTTTTGTTTGATCTCCTTTACTATTGTAAAACTATGAACCGAAGAACATTTAACCAAAAGTTTTCAAAAGGCTTGGTGAGCTTTGCCTTTTTCGAGACTTTCATTACCCAGGATTTGTTTGGACAAAAAATAAAACCCATTACTTTACATTGGGTAAAGGAGTTGGATAGCATGTGTCGCGACCTGAAAACAAAGCAACTTTCGCAGGTATTGTGGCAACAAAAAGTAGAAGAGTTGTTGCAGAAAATTAGCTTGGAAGATTTGTTAAAATGGATTGATTTTGAACGTTTGGCGCGTCAGATGAAATACCCTGATTTGGGAGTTACTACGGGCAGGGTTCGTTTTCCAAGACTAGCGGGAGTGCCTGCTCATACCGTGTTTACTAAAAAAGTATTTGGTATGACCAAAGGTAGGGCAATTATTCCACATGGGCATAACAATATGAGTTCGGCACACTTAATTCTGAAGGGAAGTTTTGAAGTGAAGCATTATGACAAGGTACAGGAGAATACTCGTGAAATGATTATTAAACCCAGCATTCATCAAATAAGCAAGGCTGGAGCGGCTACCTCTATCTCAGACGAAAAAGACAATGTGCATTGGTACAAAGCCCTGAGTGACAAGGCATATACTTTTGATATTATTATGTTTAATCTCAACCCTGCTTACAGCAAACCTTATGATGTAAGCAATATAGACCCACTTGCGGGCAAAAACATAGGCAAGGGATTGCTACAGGTACCCAAACTAACAGTGCAACAGGCGTTGAAAAAATACGGCAAAGACGCTCATCATTAAAGTGAGTAAGTGGTATAAAACACTCAAACGAAAGGTTAGAAAGTTGGATAAAATAACTGCCTAACCTTTCTGAAATATGGCAGAAAAATAACTGTGATTATATTTTCAGTATCCTCAGAGTGTATACCTGCGTGCTGGTGCGCAAAGTAATGATGTATATGCCTTGGGGCAAAGTTTGTAGATCAATGCCATAGTTACCATTGTCTTGGCGGACAATTTTTAAGTGGGTAGCGACTACTTTCCCTTGAGCATCTGCCGCTTTAGCATCAATTAGGGCATTGTCAGAAGGCAAAGTAACAAAAGCCCAGTTTACTGTAGGGTTAGGAAACAGCCGTATTTGTGGTTGCTTGCTTTGTGCTACCAATGCCGACACCCACTGTGAATAGGTGCTGGCACCATCGAAATCTACTTGTTTGAGACGGTAATAGTTTAGCCCTGTTTTGGGGGTTTGGTCTACCCACTGATAAGTATAAGGAGTTGTGGAGTTTCCAAGCCCTTTTACACGACCTATCTCCTCAAAAGTAATTCCATCGCTAGAGCGTTCGATAGCAAAATAATCATTGTCTTTCTCTTGAATAGTAGTCCATTGTAGCCCTACTTTTTGTTGGTCGATGGTTTTGGCGGTAAACGACACCAGGCTCACGGGTAGGGGAGAGGTTGAACGTAAAGAAACTACTGTAAACTCGTCACCGTTGTTTAAGCTTACATTTTCAAAAGTGAGTATTTTAGTAGAACCGTCATAAGCTGCAGCTACAAACCCTGTCATTATATTTTCGTCGCTAAAACTACCATCACTGTCACTGTCTTTTAACAAAATCACATCATCAGCATTACTTACCTGGTTATTACTCATGTCAAAATCCAGTGTAACTGTTCCCACGCTACCAGCTGCTCCTACCTTCCAAGTACGTTTTAGGCGGCTAAACGCTGTTGAGGGAATATCCATTCCGTCTGCCTCGTTCATTGCCAGGTTATTATGTCCAACCATTACAAAATCACCATTATTGAGCGACGAAGGCTGACGAACACGTAATACCCCCTCGCCTTGTGAGTCGGCGTGGTTGCTGTCAAAGTTGGTTTGACCTATACCTATTACATCTCCATTGTGTGTGCCCGAAAAAGTATAATATTGATTGGTAATTGTAATGCTGTATTTTGCCGAAAGGTAGTTTTCAATAATGCGACGACGTGCTTCGTTGAGCGCTTGGTCGTTGTAATAGATTACCTCGGCAATGTGCCCGGTAAACTCATCACGACCTCCTGGTGCAGCGTTGTCATGGTAACGAGAACCACCGTCAATCCCTCCCAAAGAGGCAGCACTATGAGAGAACAGACGGCCAACCCCCGTAGTAGAGCCAATGCTGGTTCCATTAATGAAGCCTTCCATTTTATCGTTAAGGTGGTCGTAAAACAAAGCCACAATGTAATTGGTATTGGCAGTAATGCCTCCCTTTACGAATTTGGCAGGCGCACCGCCTCCATCTGCTCCCCAAGGGGTAGTTAACCCTCCATCATCATCGGCATTGTTCCAGCCGTGAAAATAAAGCTCATTATTATCTATATAAAAACTCAATCCACGAGTGCCCCCACCTTGTTCAAAAATAGTTTGGCGGTTAATAACATCCGCTCCAGTACGTATCACCAAAAATATGATCTTTCGTTCATGGTAATTAGGAGAACCCGAAGGAGCATTGATAGAGGCATCATTGTCAAATGTCATATAGTCGTCACCATCAAACTGTAGTGCAGGCATTGAGTTAATTACATTGCTTTGGAGCGTAGGTTGGTTGGCAGCGTTTGTCTGGGTTGCCGGATTATTGTTGGGCGAGCTATCTGTAAAAGTATTGGTATACCCAACCAGTTTATCGGCTTGTAGCCAAAACACATTAAAGCTTCGCTCTCCTACTCCGGCAGCAGCCAGGTACCCAAAGGGATCATTTTCTTCTATAATATAAATATGCTGATCTTTGGCAGCGTCTATAGTAGCATTTGCCGGATTTTGTAACTCCATCACGATAGTTTCGTTAGGCTCTACCTCACTATCATCTACAATAAAAGCTGTGATAGCAAGCGAAGCAGTAGTTTCGCCCGGCAAAAATGTAATGGTTCCAGTAGTAGCAAGCGAATAATCTAATGAAGAAGTTGCAGTACTTGAAGCCATATCTATCTGGTACTCAACTGTCACTACTTTGGCCGAAGGCACCGATAAATTCACATTAATTACTGGCAAAGACACACTCTCATCGTTGGTTTGAGTGCTTAGTTCAAACGATGCAATGGGTGTAGGGTCAATATCTGTAATAGTGATGGTATGTTCTATGGGCGTTTGTAGGTTGGTTCCTACACTGGGGTTATGCAACTCTAAAATAAGTGTTTCATCATCTTCGTCTGTACCATCAGTGAGCAGGTTAACTGAAATATCGACAAAGGCTACTCCATCGGCAAAATTAGCAGTACCTGCAGTAAAAGTATAATCAGTGCCTTCAGCAGATGTTCCTGCTCCTCCTGATACCCTTAATCGGTAGTCAACAGATGCCACCCCTGCAGTGGAGCCAGTGCGTGAAATACGCACAGACACTGTTCCAGCATCTTCAGCAAAAACCGAGGTACTGGTAGCAAAATTGAACTTAGGAGGGGCATCGTTGTCGTAAATGTTAAAGGTATGCGTATTTTGTGCACCAATAGTGATTCCGGCAGTTACTACCGAAGGAATACTCAATAATACCGTTTCTGTGCTTTCTGAAATAGCATCATCGTTGGTTACCAGTGTCACGCTATTTGTATGCTGCCCAGCAGCAAAAGTAATGGTACCTGAAGTAGCCAGTGTATAGTCAACCCCTCCATTGGTAGCAGTACCACCTGTTACCTGATAGTTGATCGTCACAGGTGATGCTGGTGTATAATTAAGCTGTGCAGTAACACTATTTGAGGGAGTGTTGGTTTCAAACTTATATGATTCAGCCTCTATAAATTCTACAGTAGGAATTACCTCACCTATGGTGGCAAAAGTACCTTTAGGAATGGTGAGGCCAGTGGCCTGATAAAGTGTACCTGAGGTATTGACCAATTCGATTACTTCAGTAGAAGAGCTCTGGTAATTGGGAATTACTCCTCCACTTTTATCGAGCAATAGCACATATTTTGTATATCCGGCAGTCAGTGCAGGCAATAGGCTTGCGTCTACGGTAATGTCGGTGCTGCCCACGTCATTGGTATGGTCAAACCTCCAGCTCCGCTCCAGTACCCTGGAGTTTACTCCAGCATTGGGTGCTCCGCTGGCTGTCCAGGCTGTAATTGCTTGGTCGTTGTGCCCAACAAATAAATAGTCACCGTCGTTCAGGTTGCCACTATTCACCTTTATCTCAAATATATTTTGTCCTTGACTGGTAGTATGTTCGTTACCAGCCGTTTCGCGCCCTACGCCTATTACATTGTAGCCATAACGCAACTGATATTCATATTTATCATCACCTATAGGGTTGGCTATATACTTGGCTCCCAGGTAGTTTTCTACAATTGTTCGCTCAGCGTCATTCAACACCCGCTCATACTGAATCATTTCAGCAATGTCACCATTCAAGTAAGCAGGAGTACTGTCAGGGCTATTATTAGTCAGCACGGTTTGTCCGTTTACTGCCCCCATGCCTGGGGTGTCAGGGTGTGTATACAACCGCCCCAGCCCTGAAGTAGTACCAAATTGTACCCCGTTTAAATACCCAGTAATTGTTCCGGTGTAAGTAGCAGGATCATTTGGATCAGGTCCCGCGTTGGTTGCGTCATATACGTGGGTAATGATATAAGGGGTATTGGCAGATACTGCTGTAGAAATGTATTGGTATTGCCAGCCATCATAAGGACCATCAGATGTTACTTGATTGTAAACCCCCATGATAAGGTTACCATTCTCGATGTAGATATTCAGACCTCGTACATTACCTCCCTGTTCATAAATCATTTGGCGGGTATTGACATTGTTCCCTGTACGAAAAACTATATAAGTGGTTCGTTCGTCATAAGGACCATTGCCATTGATGTCGTTTGAGGTATTGAATAATAAGCGTTGATTGAGCCCGTTAAACTTAATTACTGGGCGGTTGTTGATGCCTTGCCCAGCCAAAGTTCGTAATAGAGGGCGTTGCCCAGCGTTATTTTGGTAGGGGTTATTGGCAATCACGCTTAATGATTCGTCTTGCCAGGTTTGTACTAGTGTATTGTCGGCTGGAGTAGATGAACCATTGATAATGCCATCTGCCTTAAGCCAAACCTTGTTGTCGCTATCTCCTGCTGACTCTGTGCTTACTCCACCAGGGCCTTTTTGACTCCAGGCGGTAGTACAGGCAAATAGCATGACAACAAAAAACATAATTATATCTTTGATTTTCAATATTTCGTTGTTCATTACAGGCTTCAAATTGTTGTAAATGTTCTTGGTCTGGGAAAAATTAATCAGAGCTTGTTTAAATTTTCGGTCATAGGAGATTTTATAATGAGTTTTCGGATTAGATGCGTCAAATTTTGAAGTAATAGCAGCGCTATTGCTGATAAATTTGACAATATATAATCAGGAAAATCGTGTAAAAGACCTAATTATTGAATTTTAAACAAGCTCTCAGTGTGTTGCTTGCTGTTTGAAGGAGTGATTATTTAAATTTGATCATTAAAGCATTAATAAAGTAAAAACAGTCATTATATTTAATATGTTTGTTTTTTTCGATTAAACTCTCATTTATATAGGTAAACAACCTTGAAAAACGATAGGGGTTTTACCTATGAAAATAACAAAAAAAGCAAAAAAATAGTATATTATGCCTTTAAGATTCGCCTTTGTTTAAAGTTGTAAAGCTATTTTCACTATTTTAAAACAAAATATTTTTATGCACTTTAAAACTTCATTTATTACGTTATTATCGTTGGTGTTGTTTACGTCATTTGTTGGCGTAACAAGCTTCAATAATGATATTTGGAAAATTTTATTAAAGGTAAAATACCATTTTAAAGACAATAAGTATATACCCAAATTTGAAGCCAAACATAAGGCACTTGATCGTAAAACAGTGACCATTAGTGGGTATATGTACCCACTAGATGAAGCCAAAGAGCATCAATACTTTATGCTATCCTATTACCCTATTAAAGTTTGTTTTTTTTGTGGAGGGGCTGGCCCTGAGTCTATTATAGAAGTAAACACCCGAAAACCGATAAAATTTACCAGTAAAAAAATCACCCTTACCGGTCAATTGCGTCTCAACCCTGATGACCCTGATCGAATGTTTTTTATTTTGTTAAATGCCAGACAAAACAGGTAATTCGTGAAAACTCTGAAATAAGTATATTAAAAGTAATTATTTGGCAAATTTCATTTTCACTTATGTTAGGTAAGCTTCATAGTGCTGGCCTCTGTATTTAATTTAGGGGCGTTGTTATTTCGCGAAGCATCACCAACAAAACAGGAATAACAGGCAATGGTAAAATGTTATCCTTGCAAGTTTTTCCAGAACTCCATCTCAGCCTGAGCTCCAGTTTGTTTGTTGGCTATAAACTCCTCTATAGAGCTAAAAGTGTGTAAACAACCATGCTGCATCAAGGCTATCTGGTTGCCCATTAATAAAGCTTCTTTGATGTCATGAGTGATGAATAGCCCTGTAATTTGATATTGGGCAATCATAGACTTTAATAATTGCTGCATTTGTTGGCGAGTATCAGGGTCCAGGTTGCCAAAAGGCTCATCGAGTAATAGCAATTGAGGTTTGATGATTAAGGCACGCCCAAACGATACTCTTTGTTTTTGTCCACCCGATATTTCATAAGGCATTTTATGCGCTTCATTGGCAAGTCCTAATGCCTCTAGTAATTCCTCTGTTTTTTGTTGAATGATTTTTTTTTGTGCTTTCCCCCGGTGTTTTTGCAGTCTTAAGCCAAAAGCTACATTGTCGAACACATTCAAATGCGGAAAGAGCAGGCTTTCCTGGTATAAGTACACTATTTTTCTTTGGTGTGCTGGTACTTTGTTCATTACTTGGTCATTGACCAATATTTGCCCTTGGTTGGGTGGTTCGAGCCCGGCAAGTATTTTCAATAAAGTGGTTTTACCGCTCCCTGATTTACCCAAAATGCTTAATACTTTATTTTGAGTAAGTTGAAAACTTATGTTGTCTAAAACTATTTTATTTTGGTAAGATTTGCTTATATTTTTAACTTCTAACATCGTAATAAATTATAGCCCTATAATTGAGTACAACTTCAATCGCCAGTAATTATTCTTTGGTAAAAACCGTGTTTTTGTAATGTTTTGGTATACTGGGCACTTTGATCTTCATCACAAAAAAGCAAAAATACTTGGATTCTTTCATTTTTGATGTCAATATTACTTATTCGTCTTTTAGTACATAATAGTGATTGCCTGAAGGTTGTGATTTGATAATATGTGGAGCATTATTTTTTTATATAAAAAACTTAAAATATATACCCTCATTTTTGTATTAATCGGCGTTGCCGGGTTTCAGCCTGCGATGGCAATGTCTTATGCTCCTTTAGAAAAAAGCAGTTACATAGCCTTTCCATTGTTATTGGCAGCCTATCATCTGATGTCTTTCCTGGTGAACTTGTCTCATAGGTTGCACTTGAAGCTTGTTGGGCTTGCGGTAGCAGTTGCAGTGAGTCTTGGTCAACCCGATGAACTTATTCATTTATTTTATAACCCCAGGGCATACGCGCACGACCTGGGGCTATTTACAATGCTGGTAGTACCCGTTTTTTTGTTGTTTGGGGTACATTTTCTAAAACCTGCAACTACCAAACGGTGGCAGGATTATATGTTTTGGGCATCTATAGCTGCCTATACACTGGCAACCTCTGCCCATTATCTTGATTTTTATTCTCAGCATATTTCTATAGTGTTTATTGCTGGGGTTACTTTGTTGGTAGGGTTGCATTTGTGGAAATTTTTGTCAGAAAAAAAAACAGCATATATACTTTTTGCCCTGGGCTTTTTAATTTGGGTCAGTATTTTTATTGTGAATATTATTGCCCAGGTACATTATTATGAAATACCCCTTATGTTGGTATTGATGTTTTTTTCGGGAGCACTGTTTAAACAGCAACAGGTACAGGAGCGTTTGCTTTATCTTCAGCAAAACAGCGATTTGCAACAACAGGTACACACGCAACAACAAACCATTCATCAACAGCAAGAAGCTATTCATGAAAAAGACAAAATTATAAGGGTAAAAGAAAAACGTTTGCAAACCAATAAATCTATTTTGGAAAAAGCAGGCAGACGTCTTAAAGAGAAAGAAAGAGTATTGAAGCTCCAAAACCAGCAAATTACCAAAAGCATAGAGTATGCCCGCAATATTCAGGATGCTATTTTGCCCACCGAACAAGCACTTCAGCAATTGTTTAAAGACTATTTTGTGTTATTTAGACCCAAAGACATTGTCTCAGGCGATTTTTATTGGTGTAGTCAAGTTACCCTCGAACAGCCGTCCAATACTGCCATTGCTCGTTTTGTATACCAAACCAAAAAACAATACACCTTTTTGGCGGTAGTAGACTGTACCGGACACGGGGTGCCGGGAGCTTTTATGAGTATGATTGGGAACACTTTGCTTAACGAGATTGTCAATGAAAAAGCAGTGTATGCTCCCTCACAAATCTTAGAAACTTTACATCAAACCATTCGTGCTGATTTGAAACAGGCATACTCTGGCAATAATGACGGGATGGATATATGCCTTTGTCGATTGGAAAAACTGGAAGGAGGTAAAACAGAGGTGTTGTTTGCGGGGGCAAAACGCGACTTGTTTTGTCTACATCAACGTGAGTTGATAGTAGTGGCAGGTGATAGAAAAACGATTGGAGGCACACAAAAAGAAGAGTATCGAAGTTTTTCTCTCCAAAAAGTAGTGTTAGACCAGGGAGATAGAGTATACCTGACTACTGATGGGCTCACTGATATGGCTATGGGTGCCAAAAGCCGTAAAAGTTTTGGTACAAAACGCCTTAAATCTTTTATCGACCAGTGTGTTGATAAAAGCATAGATGAGCAGTATACATTATTGAATGGGTTAGTAGAAAAATACAAGACGGGCACCGAGCAACGCGACGATATTTTGGTGCTTGCCATAGAGTTGCAATAGCTGTGGGCCTACAAAAAACCCTTACACTTTATGAAATGTAAGGGTTTTTGGAGTATTACAGTAGAATCCCGCTAAATTAAATTCCGCCCTGGTTCAACTTGGCTCTTAGTTTTGCCAAATCGTCATCCACAGCAGAGCTTTGCTCTAGTTGTTTAAACTCATCATTCAATGAGGCAGAACCGTCGCCAGAAAGCTCAGTGAAAGCTTCTGCTTCTGCTTCTGCTTTTAAGATTTTTTCTTCAAACTTGTCAAATTTAGAGAAAGTGCTGTTTGCATCGAAGCTACCCACTTGCTTGGCAATTTTCTTTTGAGCATCCGCAGCTTCTTGTCTTGCCAACAAAGTGCTTTCTTTCATTTTAGCTTCGTTCAGTTTTGCCTTTAGAGTGTCGACCTGACCTTTCAACTTGCTTGTTGTAGCAGTTGCCTGGTCATACATCCCTTTGTATTGGTTGGCTTGTCCTTCGGCATCTGCTTTTTTGGCAAGTGCTTTACGTGCAAGGTCTTCGTTACCAGCACTCAAAGCTTGCATTGCCTTTTGCTCCCAGTTTTGAGCAGCAGTTGCATGTTGTTTATAAGAACGCTCCATTTTCTTTTCTTGTGCCATTGCTGTAGCCAGCGCAGAGGTTGCTTTAGCAATAGATTCTTGCATCTCTACTACCATCAGCTTGATCATCTTTGAAGGATCTTCTGCTTTATCGAGGGCATCGTTTACATTGGCTTTGAAAATATCGGATATTCTACCAAAAATCCCCATATATATGTGCGGTTTTAAGTTTATAAAATAAGTTTACAATTTGATTTCTTAGTGTAATATTACAAAATAATATGCAACTTCGAAAATTATCATGTTGAGTTATATTTTACTACGGGCAAACCCATATAGAGGTTATTACAGATTGTAATTCCCGTATGTTTGGACAATAACTTACACAAAATATTTTACTAAAAATAAGTGTTATGGCTTGATTAACAAGTATTTTTACCTAAAAAATTTTTTTTATCTGTTTTTCAAACTCTTGGTGCATATTTTCCCTCAAATTTTTCACCAAAAGGTACGTTTTGTTTCTATGACAAAAAAACAATGACTATCAAAGACTGGTTTGTTGTTTTTAAGGTGTTTTTATTTGTTGTGGGGTAGCCTTGTGCAGTAGATGTTTGACGAGTTAAATCTTTGACCTAAAAAGTACCCTACTTTATTGGATAGATTGGGTGTTTGAAACGCAAGAAATGGCTGTTTTTAGCTTTATGGTAGTGTGGTATTTATACCAATGTTAACGAAGTAATATCAGGCATAAAAAATAAAACCGGGCTTTGGCAGCCCGATGTTGTTTTGAGTGTGCTATTTTACCGTAAGCATGGCTGCTCCAAATACCCCAGCACTATCGCCCAGGGCAGGCTTTAAGAAAAGCGTGTCTAGTCTATGATTAAAAAGGTAAGGTTTGACTGCCTCTACTCCTTCGCTGTAAAGTGCCTCTATATTGCCCAAGCCACCCCCCAGTACTATTGCGTCAGGATCTAATATATTAATCACATTGGCAATGGCTTTGCCAAAAAAATGGGTCAAATGTTGAATCGTTTCAGTAGCGTATTGATCTGTACCTTCTTTGTGTGCTTGTACGATATCTACCATCTGCTTTTTTTGCCCGGCTACTTTAGCATAATAACGCTCAGAGGCAGGACCTGAAATCATTGTTTCTACGCAGCCCACACGACCACAATAACATTTGCCACCTGATTCATCCAGAAAATTATGCCCCCACTCTCCGGCAATTCCGTGTCGACCGGTAAGCACCTGACGATTGACTACAATGCCACCACCTACCCCCGTGCCCATAATGACCCCAAAAACAGTATTGGCTTCAGGCAGGCGTTGTTGTACTACCCCCATGTTGGCTTCTGCTATAGCAAAACAGTTGGCATCGTTTGCCATCACCATCTGTATTTGTAGGGTTTGTTCCAAATCTTTGGCAAAAGGTTTACCATTGAGGCTTACCGTGTTGCTGTTTTTTAATGTTTGTGACTCAGGGTCTATAATACCGGGTGTACCCATGCCTATTATCTCAGGCTTGTGCCCCAGTTCCTCAGCTACATCATTTACCAGTTTGCCAATTCGAGTAATTACGTGTTCATAGCCTTGTTCGCTTTCGGTAGGTATTCGTTTACGTATGATTACTTCTGGATCGTCGGCAGATTTGAGCACTGCAAGTTCTATCTTGGTACCGCCCATATCTATGCCCCAAAGTGTCTTTGCCATTTTACCAATAGGTTATTGCTTGATAAATTATGTTTATTAGTTGTAACCCAACAACATGCTGCATTGAATTATCAAATTTTAAACTAAAATCTAAATTTGCTGAAATCAAAAAAATGTTCTAAGTTTTTAGTGACATCGTTCAAAATTGAGTGCAATTAGAATACAATATTGAGTTATTGAAAGAAAATGGCGCTTAAATATTCAATATAAAGTGTAAAAGAAGAAGCTTTAAGTAGCAGCAAGTCTTGGGTGCCGATGTATATCGGTGTAATTAGCTACAAGATAAGAGCAACTTGCTTATAATTGCACCTACCCATTAGATATGTTTAATTCTGCCTTGGTACTTAAGAAATGTTTTTTTTGATCTAAAGCCAAAACAAACACTGCCCAATGGACAAGTGTTTGTTCTGTTATCACCCTTTGGATGAGCAATGAGCATATCGAAAATAATCCTTGCTAATTCCGTACTTTTTCCTTCTGTACAATATTAAGTGATGGTACTCCAGTATATCTCCCATTTCTGGTTTATCTCAAGTGATTTAAGGATAG
>NZ_CANLRP010000059.1 GCF_947493425.1 uncultured Microscilla sp.
GTCACCCTTCGGTAAGACCTTCACAGGAAGTTATTTATAGGGAGGGTCAAGCCAATTTAACTCTAAAAAACGTTTCCTTGCTTTGGTGTTAGTGAAGCGAGAACAAAGCGCATTGACGCCCTAAAGATCGTACAGGAGTTGTTTACTGTTTTTAGGGTTGGCATTGTTTAGGTTGCCAAGGGGTTGAGTGTGGTTGGATTTACTCGGATGAATATGCATAGCAGCCTGTGGGTCAGCAAGCGATTATTTATAAGCCAGTTCTTCTACCGTTTTTACATGTTGGCGCAAATAATCAATAATTTCCCAGTGTTTGGCTTGCGATAGGGCATAGTCGTAGGTATGTACTATATTTTGTAAGGTAAATACTTGTAGTTGATAGTGATGGGTTTGTTGACCTTGTTCGTCAGTAGTAGTAGTCTTTTTCATTTTTACGCTATCTATTGTTTGCCAAGGTATTTTCTCTTTTTTGACAAACACCGCTTGGTATACTTGCAAATGGGTAGATGTAACTTCAAAAGAGTAAGCGCTACTCAATGCGTTAATGACAAAAGAAGCAAAACCTACATACAACATTGTCACCATAAAAGTACCTGTGCTGGTTTCATTGGTATTGCCTGCGACAAGGACATATATCAAAAAAGCAGCCAACAAAGTTACCAGACATAGTGCTACAAACAACCCAAAATCAGTGTGGAAAATCTTCTTTTTTGTTTGAGTAGAGGCTAAATGCGTTGTTTTTCTTTTTTTGTTGGTAGGCGCAGGGGTATGTTGGACCTTGTACAACAACCTGTCATACTCTTTCCAAAACTTACCTTCGTTTTGTTGCTTATACTTCGTCCATAGTTTTTGGGCTTTTTGTTCTTGTGGGGTGTGGTTCATATTAACACTTTGGACATTAATTTAAAAAAATTAAACAAGGGCTAAGCTTAAGGCTGTTGCTCTGCCTTTTTTTCACGCACATTGGGTAAATATTGACGTAAGTGTTCAAAGAATTTCGAGTGAATATTGCCCGATAAGCCATAGTTATAGGTGAAAACCTTATACTCACCTCGGTAATAGGTGTTAATGATTAAAAAATAGCGGGTAAATGAGTTGCCCTCTTCAGTCATAATTTCTTCTTGCTTTACAATGTGGTCTATTTTAGACCATTGGATCTCCTCTTGATTAAATGCTTTGTATACAATAAGTTTTGAAGGGGTAATACGAAATGAAGGGTAGTTGAAAATCTTAGATAGTGCGAAGAGTAAAAAAACAAGCCAAACCCCAAAAAATATCCCGCCCCACTCTGGAACATTTGTATTGCTGAATACCAATATAGCAACTAACCCAGACATGGTAACTGTCGCGAGATAACGTTCACCCAAATTACTGTAAACAGGTGATTTTTGAACTGAGGCTGAAGCCGAAGGTTGAGTTACGGGTATCTTTTGCTGGGTAATATAGGTGGGTAGTTCAGTAGTATTGGCTTCCCTAACCAAAGAGTCATATCTTTCCCAAAACTCACCTTCGTTCTGGCACTCATACTTTGCCCATAGCTTTTGGGCTTTTTGTTCTTGTGGGGTGTGGTTCATTGTCTTTGCAAAGGTTATGATCAAACTTATATTTCTATATTTATACGACGAAAAGGAAGGTCATGGGTAAAAAAAAGCGCAAGGCATTGCCTTACGCTAAGGGTAGTAAAGGTGACCACCTATTTTTATTTTAAATTTGAGTTAAGTATCCATAAGTATATATCTTAAATCAATGCTTTGGCGAAGTAGTTGAAAGAGGAGTGCCCAAAATTTGTCACTCGCCTAAATAAGTGATTGCAGTTTCATCGCAAATTTTTTGATTTTCCCTTCTCTTTTTACCGTGAGATAGACCACATTGCCGTGTTCTCTGAATAACTGAATAATGCGGGTCATGGTCAGTTTTTTGGTAGACATACCATTGATTGCCAACAGTTCGTCTTCGGGCAATAGCCCTGCTTTATCGGCGGGAGAGTTTTTGTAAATCTCCATTACTTTAAATTCTTTTTTGAGTGTAAGCTTAATTCTTATACCCGATGAGTTTACCTTAAAAGCTTGTTTAAAGTAACGATTAGGCTCTAAAATCAGTTTTTGGTTCGAGTAATCCAAAATCAGGTTAAAACGCTTTAAAATAGCATTGCCCAAAATGCCATCAATCTTGTCGGAGGCAAGCAGGCCTCGCTTGGCACGGCTGAGGTTTACGGGCACATTGCTAAAGTTAAAATCGCCTATTTTCATTCCTTTTAGGCGTGCCTTGAAGTCGGTTACCTTAGAACTAGTCAAGCCTTGGGAGCTATGCTTTAATTTTTTGTTGAACTTCTTGAGTAATTGATGACGGTTTACAAAAGGAGTAGTCAATATCAACGAAGTACTTGCCCCGGTATCTATCAAAAACGATCCAGTCACCTTTTCACCGTTGTCGAGCGTAATGCTTGCTTTGATACTAGGCACCGGAAACCACCAACTTACGTCATAGGCCTTGGCATTTTTAGGAAACTGATACTGGGCTTTGTTGTAGAGTTCTAGTTGATGCGCATCGTGATTGATACGTACAATGTATTTTTTGAGAATAGCAAAACCAACAATGCCGTCAATGACTGCGCCTGAGCGTGCCTCAAGGTGCGAGAGCGACGAACCCAACAAGCGTACATCAGGTACACTCAAATGCGCCAGTTTTAATTCATTATTGGCAAAATAAGGGGTGAAGTCTTGGCTGTGGGCACTTTTTACTGGTGTAAAACCACTGGGCATCAACTTTAAGTTTTTGGCGGTGCGCAAGTTAATCACCGTGCCTCCAGCACCCGTGTCAAATATAAAATTGAGGTGTTGCGAGTTTCCTACCTTTAGTTTGATAAAAATATGTTCTCCCACCATTTTCATGGGCAACCTTACAGCGGCTACGTTGTGGGGTGTTTTGGCATAAGTTTGCGTTTGCATCAAAAGCAAAAGAGTTATAAAGCAGGCAATCAAGCCAATTTTATTGCCTGATCTCGTATTGATCGTATTTTGGGGTGTTATCATGAGCGATGTCTTTACCTATAGTGATATAGTGTTCATTATTCATTATTGAATATTGTGCAGATTATTTTCTTATTGAAATGCGTGTGGGTAGGTATTTATATATTAGACGGGGTTAACCTATTAAAAAGTTTTAAAATGAAAGAGAAAAATATGGTGTTTTTGTTAAAATAAAGTACAATGTTTGGTTTTGGTTGTATTTGAGGTGTAAATCCCTGAAAATAAGAAAGGTAGATAAGTAGGGGAGGGGGTGATGGGTTGACCTCTGATACTGCCTCACAATAGATTTTAAGAAAAAATTACCCTAAGGAATAGCCATATTTGACAAGCAGGACTGATCAAGATGGTTCCACGCTGAAAAAAGATTTTCGGCGTTGGTCTCAGTGAAACGACTTCAAAGCACACCATAAGATTCAACATTGCCTCCAACAATAGTTTGACCTGAACTTATGTTGCTACATATTCGTACAATATAGCATAGTACTGTTTAATGCAAAGTACTAAGTTATACATAATTTCATAAAAAAATTAGGTGTAAAATTAAGCAGTATGTATATTTGCGCCTTTATACAGTATTTAAAGCTTGTTTAGGCCATTCAACCCCCTACTATCACAATAATATATAATCAGGAAATAAAAAATGAAGAAGAGAAGAAAGACTGACCAATGCCTCAATTGTGGGTTGGTGTTTGAAGTGCCCGACGAGTTTTGCCCCAGGTGTGGGCAAGAAAATCACCAAAAGGTAAAGTCGGTTCGTTTATTTTTGATCGATTCGTTCAACGATGTACTAGATGTTGACTCACGGTTTTACCGTAGCATCTTTCCTTTTTTGTTTAAGCCTGGGTTATTGACCAATGAATATGTCAATGGTAAAAGAAAACACTTTGTTCAGCCTATCCGCATTTACCTGGTATTTAGTTTTATTTACTTTTTTGTTTCTTCATTGGAAGTAAACAAACTCACCAACCAGAAAAGCTTTAAAGGCAAGATTAAAAATTCTGCCATATCAGACCAAGCCCGCCGAACCAAAGATTCTATTGAGCTGAACAAACTGGTCTATAAAAACTATCAAATAAATCCAGTAACCATTGATGACTCTCTCAAAAAAAACAAACTTGTCCCTGTCGATTCACAATACCTGGCGACTATCCATCAGGGTTTTAGGGCTATGTATGCCCAAAAGCAGTACCGAGACTCGCTCAAAAAGATAAAAAGGGACTCATTGATTTACCAGAAACGCAAGAAAAGATTGGCCAAAAGACTGAATTCTTATCGTAAGAAATTGCAAAAAACGACTAATGAAGAAACTAGCATAGCCCTACAAGATAAGGTTGCCCGGTATATAAGAGATTCGACAAGAACTGAGCTAATTTTCCGACTTAAAACCAAGCAACGCTTCTACCAAGACAGCCTACAACGTTATACAAATCACCCACAAAGAACGAATCAAGCAACAGTGTTGGCAGGTATAGAGGCTCGCCTTGATTCTATTCGTGGCACCCGCCAAAGCGATCGTCAACGTTTTGGTGAAACCGATCAATTGTTTTTTGGTATTCATATTCGGAGAGTAGGCGAGTTGTCGTCGTTGGGGCTCAAAGAAAAAGCAATTATGGACTCGCTCCACATCAGGAGGACTACTATCAATCGGCTAATTGTACACCAAACTATTCGCTGGAGTAACGCCAGTGGAGCACAGTTGATTAGTTATGCTGTAGAAAAGCTACCCATTGTCATGTTTTTTGTGTTGCCCTTGTTTGCTTTGCTGCTCAAACTCTTGTATATCCGCCGTAAAAGGTATTATGTTGAACACATTATTTTTACGCTACACATTCATAGTTTTGCTTACTTTATCTTTACTTTTAGCATACTATTTCTCGAACTTTCCCCACAAGGCGTAGTTTATATATTACCCATTACTTTTTTGCTGTTGTTTATATACACCTACAAGTCTTTTAGGAATGTGTACCAACAAAGCAGGATCAAAACATTGCTCAAAATTGGACTGATAGGTATTGCCTACCTGCTTGTTCTGATAGTGGCGTTTACGCTGGGTATTATAGTAAGCTTGCTGTTTTTTTAGTACAAACCAAACAACGCCCTTACTTCTCTCAAAGCAAGGGCGTTGTTTCAATAATACGAATCTGCTTATGTTTACATATCCAAGGCTTTGCCTATTAGTTTTTTGGCTTTGGCACTGCTTGGGCGGTAAAAATCATCGGCAAGTAATTTACCATCTTTGCCTACCAACATATAACGGGGAATGTATTGCACTTTGAAGCGTTTGTTGATTTCTCCTATTTGCTTTTGATCGGGCTTCCAGTGATGCCCTTGTATTTTCATTTTCTCAATCCCTCTTTTCCAGGCTTTTTCGCCTCTGTCAAATGAAACATACAAAAATACGATGTCTTTGCCTTTAAACTCTTCGTGCAGTTTGCGGCTATAGGGCATTTGTCCCCGACAAGGTCCACACCAGGTTGCCCAAAAGTCTATGTATACTACTTTGCCTTTGAACTGCTTGAGTACTTCGTCAAATTTTTTACCTTTAGCATCAATAAATACCACCTCATTGTTAGCGGTTTTATTTTTGACTGATGTATTGGGTAACGTAGTTGCTATTGCCAACCCTGCCACTATGACAACTGCCAGCAGTTTAAACAATTTTGTCTTCATATTGATTTATATTTGTGTATATGCGAATCTATTAAAATTTACGCTAAAATGTGACAATTGTTATTAACGTAACAATTAGAGTTACTATAATTAACAGTATTTTAACGGCTAAGTTCCAGTCATGAGACAATTGATCTGTTTTTTTCGTTAATTCAGTAAAACCTCTATTTCGCATTTTTATTATTAGGCTTTCGTTTGTATTTTTGAAAATACAAGTGATTAAACTTTAGGTAATTATTTTTCAATAAACTTTAAACTCCACACAACCTTGAAGATTTATAGAATCACTCAATATATTCTAATTGCTATTTGTTGGTTTGCCTTCCAAAATGCACAAGCACAGGGAGAAAATCAAACACTTATTCTTTCGGGGGTTATTATTACCGGAAAAAAAGCCGAACCTGTACCAGGGGCACACGTGTATATCCCCAAAGCAGGCAGAGGTACTACCAGTACAGTCATTGGTAGTTTTGGCTTGTCGGTAGTGCCTGGCGATAGCGTGGCCATTACTTCGGTAGGTTTCAAACCTCATTATTATAGGGTACCCTACGACAAAACAGATAATATGTCGGTGGTGATAGAGTTGACTGAAGATGTCCAAATGCTTGATGTAGTAGAGGTGTTTCCTTATCCTACCGAAGAGATATTTAAAGAAAGGCTATTAGCGCTTGAGTTGCCAGACGAAGAAGTAATGCAAACGCTTAGGAAAAACTTAAGCCAGCAAATATTGACCAAAATGGCCATTAATATGGGAATGGATGCAGGGGCTAACCATAAGTATTACACCAATCAGTATGCAGTAAATATGGGCAATCGTTTTATGGCTCCATCGTTGTCACTACTCAATCCATTTGCTTGGGCACGCTTCTTTCAATCACTCAAAAGAAAGAAGAAGAAAAAGAAGTAGAACTCAATCCTGTTATATAAAAACTCACCAAAAAAGCCATTGAAAATTTTTCAATGGCTTTTTTGGTGAATGGTTGATTTGAGTATTTTAATTATTTTTTAGCTAACCTTTGATCTTCGGCAGCAGTAGTGCGGGTCACGTTCTTTTTTACCTTTTGTGTAGCAGTAGTATTTACCGGAGCACGATCGCAGTTGGCCATACAAAAAACGCCTAATGCAATCACTACCATCCACACAGAAAAGTAAGCCCACATTTTGCCCACACTTGTGGGTGATTTACCTTCTACCTCAGTTTTTTCAATTATAGTATCAATCATTGTTTTTAATCAATATTTGCCTAATGTTTTTCTAAATACCTTTGTTATTGTATTTACTATAAAAAGGCAGACAAGTTTTTTTTGTAATACTATTTTTTGTGGTTTTTCTTAAATTGGTAATTTTACCTATCGGGCTCGATTCATCTTAAACAAGTTCCTTATAAAACAAAAAACCTCCCTTAAACAAGGGAGGTTTTTGCACACACATTTACAACAAGTTTTAATACTACCGTTAAAGTATCAATACCTTAACTAAACATATAAAGCTCAGAGGCTGTAAAGTGTACTCCATATTTTCAAGTTTTTTTCTGTCAATGCTTTCATTATTATGAGTGTAGAAACGGGCTTTTGTTATCAAATTAAGAGTTGTCCCCCGTCAGAACACTTATTTTTTGAATACTTGTTTGGCTTCTTTCAGTATATATATTAAATGATCGGGATTATCAGGGTTAAGCTGCAAACGTCCTCTAAAGGTAACTTTACCTGAATCGAAAGTCGTACGTTTTCGTTGTGTATACACTTCCATTACACTTTCGGGACCTGCGCCTCCGCAAAAATAGCAGCTTTTGAAGGGCAGTGCCGACAACACCCAAAACTTACCTCCTCCGTCGTACATTTCAGTAGGAATTAGGTATCCGCTCACTGTAATCATCTTCTTATCAAGCGACAGCGTAGTCTTATTAAATTTGGGGTAAAGTATTTGGTCATTGTATTGTGGATTATACTTTTTTACCCAGGTTATTTTCATCAGGGTACGCCAAATATCGCTATTGCTTACGTCTAGGTCAGACAGTTGATCATAGGTAAAAAAAGCAATATTTGCCCCACTTGCCAGCACCAATCCCAATACGATAAAAATTTTTTTCATAGAAATCAAAGGTTTAGGGCTTGTTTAAAAAACAGGTTTTAACCACCAAAAAATACTTTGTTTTGTTACATTTCGACTGCCTCATTGAGTATATAAAATAACCTTTCTGGATTTTTAGTATTCAACACTAACTTGCCTTTTAAACGGATACGCTTACTGTTCAGCCGTATACCCTTGGGGCTGTTTACCTCTACGATAGACTCAGGACCAGCTCCTCCACAAAAAAAACATTGTTGAATGGGAAAAAATGAGAGCATAAAAAATGTTTGTTTTCTATCTTCTGTCAATGGATACATATAGCCACTTATCTCCACTACTTGATTATGATACTTTCTATGTTTGGCAGTAAACTTAGGGTAATAACCATATACTCCTTTGTGCTCATATTGAATATCAAAAAAAGCTTTCCAAATTCCAGCCTTCAACTTGGGTTTGAAGGCTTGCCATAAGGTGTCTTCTGGCAAGCGTTGACCTACAGTTCGGGCAGTATCAGTTAGTTTAACCGTGTCTATGACTGGCTTACCTGGCAGTGTACGTGTTTTTTCTGCCTTACTTGCCACTTCTTTCTTAGCAGGGGTGTATGCCAAAACTTCCTGGCTTACTGAAACACGGGTAAAATTGATAATAATGAGTACTACCACCAAAGAGATAGGTAAAATGTATAACCAATGCTTAGGGTTCATAACGGTTATTTACTTCTTCATAAATTGTTTAAACTACTACATCATTTATTAGTTTGTATCTTGTCCAAAGGCCAATGAATTAAACAAGCCCTAAGACTAACTACAGCTTTCATATTTCATACATCAAGTATTTACCATTGTGGAAATGGATCAGCAAAATGTATTTGGTCCCATACAGCAGCAGTTTCTTCATAAGTACACAAACATTGGTTCAAAGCATCAACAATGGCTGTTTTGTCCATGTCTTGACCAATAAATACCATTTCATTTAAGCGATCACCAAAATCATCATCCCATTTATCTTCTAAAAAAGCCTGCGTATCGGCATAATCTGGGTATTGTAACCTTTCGTGTAAAGGAACACTTGCCCACCATACACCAGCTTTTTCTGCCCTGAGCGAAGCACCTGCCTGTGACCAGTTCAGTGCATCATCGGGGCGCGACGCCAACCAAAATAAGCCTTTACTACGAATAACTGTAGTTGGAAACTCCTTGGTAAGGTATGCCCAAAACCTTTCGGGATGAAAAGGACGCTTGGCTTGAAACACAAAAGACCCAATGCCATACTCTTCGGTTTCGGGGGTATGTGTTTGTTGTAGCTCTTGTATCCACCCAGCAGACTGTGAGGTACTTTCAAAATCAAAGAGTTGGGTGTCAAGTATGGTACTTAGCTCCACTTTTCCGAAGGTACTTTCTATAATGCGGGCGGTAGGGTTAAATTTCTGAATGATCGCCTTAAGTGCGCCTAACTGTTCTTTAGTCACCAAATCTACCTTATTGAGGAGAATCACATTGGCAAACTCGAGTTGGTCAGTCAGCAGGTTTACAATGGTACGATTATCGGCTTCATCATCGTTCATTTCACGATCTAGTATGGTATCGCTAGAGCTAAAGTCCCTGGCAAAGTTATAGGCATCTACTACCGTTACCAAGGTGTCAAGTCGACTCACATCTGAGAGGTTTAGGGCAAGCTCAGGACTGTCGAAGAAAAAACTCTGGGCAACTGGGAGTGGTTCTGAGATTCCGGTGCTTTCTATCAATAAATAGTCAAAGCGGTTTTCTTGCGCCAATTTGCCTACCTCATCAATCAAGTCCTCTCTAAGGGTACAACAAATGCAGCCATTACTCATTTCTACTAACTTTTCTTCAGTGCGCGAAAGTGTATTCCCTTCTTTTACCAAGCGGGCATCTACATTTACTTCACTCATATCGTTTACTATCACCGCTACCCTCAAGCCCTGCTTATTATGCAAAACGTGGTTCAAAAGGGTGGTTTTTCCTGCTCCTAAAAAACCGCTTAATACAGTTACTGGAAGTTTTTTCATATCTTTTGGAATTCTAAAAAAAATTATAAATGGGCTAAGTCAAGTACTTGGGTAAATAAATGGTTATAAATTAACCTCGGTATCTAACCTAAGTAATAACCGACATTGGTTCTTGTCGAGTGGAGGGCTCCGGTGCATAATGGCATTGGTAGCAATGTGGTCGTGTAATGCACCCTTCAAAATTGCCACATCATACGTTTTGACACTTAAAACCTTTGACAAATCTTTGATTCGTTCGGCGTTTGAACTTGCCCCACAAAAACGAGGGTGTATGTTGTCATTATCAACCCATTGCGTACCAGCTCCCCAATAGGTACAAAGCAGGCGAAGTTCATTGGCATCGGTATGAAACAGGCGACACATAGAAGTCTCTATTTTGGCAAAATAAAGTTTGATATGTGATTGCTGCACAAGTTGAGAAAACTGCCAGACTAATTGATATATATCTTCGATAAGCGCTTGATAGCCTCTTGTGTCAAGCATGCGAAACTGTTGCAGGTAGTTATTCAAAATCTGTTTGAGGCGATTTACTGGCAAAGTTTCCTGAATTACAGGTACTTGTGTTTCTTTTTGGAGCAAGTAAAGGAAGTTTTGTAGCTCAACCGAGATTGTACGTTCCAAAATAGCCAGGTTCCGATGCGGTGCTTGTATTTCAGTCAGTGTGTCCCAGTTTTTTGTGTACAAAAAGTGGTCTTTCGCCAGGTTTTTAGTAATCATTCCATGGATTTTAAATGCAACATTGTTGCAAATGTAGTAATATTGCATAAAATTTGGAATTAATTCATTAAATAAATTGAAATGATACAAGAAAAGCTTAATAAACTTGATGCTGACGAAATAGGAGATTTACATATTACAGGTTCTTATGACACGCCCCTACGTGAAGATGCCTTTTTGCTGGATGATCAAACCAAAATACGGCTTATAGAAGAGTACTTTGGGAAAATTATGCACACTTTAGGGCTGGATTTGAACGATGATAGCTTGAAAGGCACGCCCTATAGGGTAGCAAAGATGTATGTCAAAGAGATCTTTAAAGGCTTAGCTCCACACAACAAGCCTGACTTGAAAGTATTTGAAAACAAGTATCAATACGGAGAAATGTTGGTAGAAAAAAATATCTCTCTGTATTCGTCTTGTGAGCACCACTTTTTACCGATTATAGGCAAAGCCCACGTAGGCTACATTGCCAACGATAAAGTGATAGGATTATCTAAAATAAACCGGATAGTAGATTATTTTGCGCGCCGCCCACAGGTGCAAGAACGTCTTTCCCGCCAAATATTTGAGGAGCTAAAACGCGTGCTTGATACAGAGGATGTGGCAATAGTGATAGAAAGCAAACATTTATGTGTGGCATCGCGGGGCATTCAAGATACTGAAAGTAGCACTGTAACGGCTGAATATGGTGGAAAATTTAAAGATAAAGAAGTACGCCAAGAGTTTTTGAGTTATGTACAGAACAACCTGGTTGGTTGATATAAAATTATCATAAGCAGTCACTTTTTGCCGAAATATCTTGGATATTTCGGCGCTAATCTTCAATCTTGCAATTGACTTGTGATACTACCTGGCTTTAAAAAAGCAGGTAAAGTTCTAGTCATATATTAACACTTTAAATCTTAAAAAAAAAATGAAAATTTTTAACTTTATCCTTGCACTTAGCTTAAGTGTAACATTATTTTCTTGTGGTGGCAGCAATCCAGCCGAAACAGAAGAGCATAAAGCAATGGTAACGGCCCATGAAACTATGGAAAAGGAGCATAAGGACATGGAAACTGCTCATGCTGAAATGGAAAAGCTTCATACTCAGATGGTAACCGACCATAAAGCAATGGCTGGAGAAACTCCTGACTCTGCTCACCAAGCCATGGAAGCCCAGCACGATAAAATGATTGCTGACCATAAAAAACTAGTTGAAACCCATAAAAACTTATTAGATAAGCACACTGAATTGGTGAAAAACCATGCTTCGGGTAAAGTAGACAAGGCTACCATGGAAAAGGAGCACAAAAAAATGGAAGAAGATCATAACAATACCAAAAAAGACCACGAAAAAATGGCGGGCGAGCATGAAACTATGAAAAAAGATCATGAGACCATGAAAAAAGAGCACGCTAATAAGGAAAAAGAAGGCGAAAAGAAAGAAGAAAAAAAGAGTGAGTAATAATAAGTAGTGGAGAGTAATTGGCTATAAGCTACAAGTATTTATATCACTAGTACCTCAACCTCTAAATACCTGATACATTATTTCGGCGATTTTTGCCCCCTGACTTTACTTAAAAAATATCGCGTAGCTATGGCTATGCTCCATTTTTGAAGTTCGTCAGAGAACAAATCTCATCCAAAATAAATAGTGCATTTACTTAGAGGATAAGGTACTAACCCTCAAGTGTTCTGGTCAAATTCTTGGCTAGAACACTTTTGTTTGGGTATAAAAACAAAAAACCTCCCTTAAGCAAGAGAGGTTTTTGCACACACATTTACAACAAGTTTTAATACTACTGTTAAGCTATAAATACCTTAACTAAACATATAAAGCCCAGAGGTTGTAAAGTGTACTTGATATTTTTAAGTTTTTTTATCGTTATAATTTTAAGCGAGGCAATTCAAGCACAAAACCGGGCAATACAGGCGATCCGCTTAGGTTCTGGTCAAAGTCAAGGATTTTTTGGCTGGAACCATCTGCCTGATAAATTTCTACGTTTTGGCTTTCTACATCAATCAACCACCCCAACTTTACCCCGTTGCCTATCCATTCGTGCATTTTTTCTTGTAAAGTAGGCAAGTGATCAGTGGCAGACTTAAGCTCTACCACAAAATCGGGTGCTATAGGCGCAAAACTTTTTTGTTGCTTTTCGCTCAAAGCATCCCAACGACTTTGGGCTATCCAGCTGGCATCGGGCGAACGCACCGCATTGTTGGGCAAGGTAAACCCTGTAGACGAATCGAACACTTGTCCTTGGCTCATTTCCACATTCCAATTTGCCAGTTGCCTCAAAATTTCAATGTTATACCTTCCGGTATCAGAATAAGTTGGAGTCATAATTAAAATATCACCATTAGAATTTCGCTCTATTTTCAAATCGCGTTGCTCAAGGCAAAAAGCCTCAAACTCGGCATCAGTCATTCTCAATACTTTGCTTTTTAGTGTAATGGCGGTCATAATCTCACTGTTTTTTTAATCAACTCTTATACATTTTTACGGCGATTGCGTTGGTAGTCTTCAAAAATAAAGCTACCCAGGTTTTCCAGGTTGCTATAGTAAGCCTTGCCGTTGTTGGTTTTGGTAAACTCACGTACAAAATCTTGCAAGTAAGGGTCAGACGCAATCATAAAAGTAGTTACCGGAATTTTCAGCCGTCGACATTGTACGGCAAGGTTCAGGGTTTTGCTCAAAATCTTGCGGTCAAGCCCAAAGCTATTTTTATAATAACGAATGCCCTGCTTCATACAAGTAGGTTTACCATCGGTAATCATAAAAATTTGTTTGTTTTGATTCTTACGTCGGCGCAAAATATCCATCGCCAGTTCGAGCCCGGCTATAGTGTTGGTATGGTATGGCCCTACTTCCAGATAGGGCAAATCTTTGATCTTGATTTGCCAAGCATCATTACCAAACACAATAATATCGAGGGTGTCTTTTGGGTAACGGGTGGTAATAAGTTCAGCAAGCGCCATTGCCACCTTTTTGGCAGGCGTAATGCGGTCTTCACCATAGAGAATCATCGAGTGCGAAATGTCAATCATCAACACTGTAGAAGTTTGCGACTTAAACTCGCTTTCAACCACCTCCAGGTCGTTTTCCAACAAAGTAAAATCGCCGATTCCGTGGTTGATCTGAGCATTGCGTAGCGAGTCGGTCATGGAAATATTTTCGAGCCCGTCGCCAAACTGAAAAGCCCGACGGTCGGTGCCCCGTTCGTCGCCCTTGCCCGAATAATTGGTGTGGTGGTTGCCAGCACCACGCGAACGCTTCAATTTGCCAAAAACCTCTTCGAGGGCACTCCTACGAATAGAAATCTCACTCTTGGCAGTCATTACTACTTTGCCTGTGCCTCCTTCTTCTTCTTTAATGTAGCCTTTTTTCTTGAGGTCTTCTATAAAATCCCCAATCCCATACTCATCGCTGGTCAAGTGGTGTTGCTGGTCAAGGTTGTTGAGCCACTGCAATGCTTCCGACACATCGCCCGAAGTCATGGTAACCAGCTGCATAAAAATATCGAGCAATCGGTCAAAGTCAGCTGCTTGCTTGAGTTCTGGTGGGGTATATTGGGTAAATCTATGTCCTAACATAATTTTTTAGTTTCAAGGTAAAGGGTTGCTATTTATAAATATACTAAAATAACTATGCAATGTAAAATATGGTTTCAAAGGGGATGGCCAAGTCTTAGATTATTAAACAATTGGCGTCTCGTTTGTTTTTAGGCAGGTCTGCTATATTTCCCAGTTTCCTCAATTTTAAATTGAATTCATTGCTTGTTTTTTTTGATTATCTATTTTTGTGTATAATTTTAACTGAGAAAGTAATCTGAGTGGTTTTTTTAAGTAATTAATTCCTTGATTATCAAACCATCAAACCCAGCTCAGTAGTAGAAAACGAGATTATACCATAGTTTATGAAAATAGCATATAATTGGCTGAAGCAATATATAGATTTGCCCGAAGATATAGAGGAGATCGGAGCTGTGTTGACCCAAACCGGGCTTGAGGTAGAAGGCATAGAAGAGTACCACCAGGTAGAAGGTGGACTAGCGGGGTTGGTTGTAGGCGAGGTGTTGACTTGCGCCAAGCACCCCAATGCTGATAAACTAAGTATTACAACTGTAGACGTAGGGCAAGACCGACCTTACCCCATTGTATGTGGGGCGCCTAATGTAGCCGCCGGACAAAAAGTAGTGGTGGCTTTGCCCAAAACCACGCTATATCCTACCAATGGTGACTCATTTCAGATAAAGAAAAGTAAAGTAAGAGGTGAGGTATCAGAAGGGATGATTTGTGCTGAAGACGAAATAGGTTTGGGTACAGAGCACGACGGTATTATGGTGCTTGACACCGACTTGCCCAATGGTACGCCTGCTGCCAAGGCTTTGGGAATGGAGACTGAGTACGTTTTTGAAATTGGACTTACCCCTAACCGGGTAGATGGGGCTTCACACATTGGTACCGCGCGTGATCTTAAAGCCGCGTTTGATCGTGCTATGTGCAAGCCTTCAGTAGAAGACTTTAAGGTAGACAATCCAACCAATCCGGTAGAAGTGGTAGTAGAAAACACCGAGGCTTGCCCTCGTTATGCCGGGGTTACTCTATCGGGAGTAAAAGTGGCCGCATCACCCGGCTGGCTCCAACACCGCTTGAAATCTATTGGCTTGTCGCCGATTAACAATATTGTAGACATTACCAACTTTGTGCTCCACGAAACCGGGCAGCCACTGCACGCTTTCGATCTTGCCGAAGTTGCTGGCAACAAGGTAATTGTAAAAACTTTGCCAGAAGGTACTCCATTTATTACGCTTGACGAAACCGAACGTAAGTTGTTGGACAAAGATTTGATGATTTGTGATGGTGAGGGCAAAGGGATGTGTATAGCCGGGGTATTTGGAGGCATCAAATCGGGCGTAAAAGAAAGTACTACAGACATTTTTCTCGAAAGTGCTTATTTTGCTCCTGCTTATGTACGTCGTACCTCACAAAAACATACGCTCAAAACCGATGCAGCTTTTCGTTTCGAGCGTGGGGTAGACCCTAACGCGACTATTTATGCCTTGAAGCGAGCCGCGTTGTTGATCAAAGAAATAGCAGGCGGTACTATTTCTTCTGAGGTTGTAGACATTTACCCTGAGCCTATAGGCAACTTTGAGGTAAAGGTAAAGTATGTCCACGTAGACCGCTTGATTGGTAAAAAACTGGACAAGGAGCAGATCAAAACTATTTTGAACAACCTTGACATTGAGGTAACCCAAGAAACCGAAGAAGGCTTTGTGGCAATTGTGCCTCCTTACCGCATAGATGTACAGCGTGAGGCGGATGTAATTGAAGAGATTTTGCGTATTTATGGCTACAACAACATTGAAATTTCTGAGTTTTTAGGGGCAGAGTCGCTTGCCAATTTCCCGGCAATAGACAGCAACAAACTACAGCAAAATATTACGCAAACGCTTGCCGCAAATGGTTTTAGTGAGATGATCAACAATTCATTGACCAAGCCTGCCTATGCAGCCGCAGTAGATCAGTTGAACGCTGAAAACGATGTGGTCATTTTGAATAAACTGAGCGAAGAGCTGGAAGTAATGCGTCAAACGTTGCTTTTTTCAGGCCTGGAGGTCATCAACCATAACATTAACCGCAAGCAAAAAGACCTGAAGTTGTTTGAGTTTGGTAAAATCTATCATAAAACCGATGGACAATATCAGGAAGCCCGCCAAATGAGTGTGTTTGTGACGGGTAACGAGCAGGCGGAATCTTGGATGACAGCCAGCAAACAAAGTCAGTTTCATTCGCTTGCTACCGCCATTGCCTGGGTTTGCCAGAAGTTTGGCTTGACCAACGTAGAAAATGAAAATATAGAAAGTAACATTTTTAGTTTTGGAGTAAATTATACTTATAAAAATAAGGTGATTGCTCAAGCAGGAATGGTGAGCGATAAAATATTGCAAATGAACTCTATAGAGCAAGATGTTTTCTATGCTGAAATTTATTGGGAACAATTGCTTAAGCTTTATAACGAGAAGGTATCTTTTGAAGAAATTCCTAAGTTTCCAGAGGTACAAAGAGATTTGTCGTTGGTGCTTGATGAAGGGGTAAGCTTTCTGGAGATTAAAAAAATTGCCGAAAAAACCGAGCGTAACTTGCTCAAATCGGTCAATGTATTTGACGTATATGTAGGCAAGAGTATCCCAGAAGGCAAAAAAGCGTATGCCTTGCGTTTTATTTTGCAAGACAATAAGAAGACATTGAACGATAAAGCCATTGACAAAACAATGAAAAAATTACGGGGCGCTTTTGAACACCAATTGGCGGCTGTAATAAGAGAGTAGAGGCAAGGTTCGGATCTCAAGATACTGCCAGGTGAGGCTAAAAGCTACAGGTGTTTTCTACCTGTAGCTTTATTGCTTGCCACCTGCCAATTAACAATAGCTTGAAACTATCTTTTATGGAATGGTATCAAAATAAATTTATATTTTTAAGTGTTCTCCCCTTATATCGGGGCTTACAGCTTTACTGGACACACTTCGTTAAAATTTAGCCTGTAAGAAACTATCATAGCTTTGACTATGCTTCCGTCGTGCAAGTGGGCTCAATATTTACTGGATATTGCTCTGCCTCGCCTGACCAAAAAATATTTTCTTAAACTATAGACCTTTATTTTTCCACCATTCCTATGGAAGAACAAGAACTTAAAAAACGCTTGGATTTGTTCGAGCGAAAAATGCAAAAACTGATTGTAAAAACCACTACACTCAAAAAAGAAATGGAGCGGGTAGTGGAAGAAAACATCAACTTAAAGGCCACTGTAAGGAAGCAAAAAGAAGAACTGGATAATTTTCAAAATCAAGAAAATTTCACTAAACTTGTTGCCTCAATATTGACTGGTACTGAAGATACCAATGGATTGAAAAAAAGGCTGGATGAGTATATTGAAGAGATTGACAAGTGCATAGCACTTATGAGTCGCTAGATGGATAGAGATAATAAGCTAATTTGAAAATAAAACAATACTTTCATTTACACAGGTTTTTGTATAGTGTAAGTGAGGTGTGGTGACTATATATAAACTTATTTAATCAATTAAATTTGAATGTTTCATGAAGCAATCGCTTTCTATAAAACTTAAACTGGCAGATAGGGACTACCCCATGCAGACTGACAGTGACACAGAAAGTAGACTGCGCATGGCAGCTAAAATGATCAACGAAAAAGTAAAGGCATATCGCAAAGAGTTTGGCATTGACAACCGACAAGACCTGTTGGCAATGGTAGCCCTGGATTATGCAGTTGAGAGTTTAACGCTTAATGAAGAAAGCGAGGATATGGACAGTTTGGTCACCAAAAAGATAGATTTTTGGAGTAGCCTCATAGACTCTACATTAAATTCCGATTAACGTTTACATAAGAAACACCATACACTTGCGTCAAACAAAGGCATAAGTGTTTCAAATACCTTTTTGTTTTTAGCCCTCTTTCTACCCCCTTCACCCTACTCTTTAGGTGATGTGTTTAAGGTGCTGTTTTCACAAATGCCTTATGTATCATCCCTACAGTCCCCTTCTTGCCCCAATCCTGGTAAATATTGTGATATTTAAACGGACGTTTCATCTATCAATCTTTAAACAGATAAATATATATGACAATCATTTACGTAATCATTACGGCTATTATTTCTATACCAATTGGTATAGGAATAGATAGAACCTTGCTAAAAAAGACCCTGAAAATAAAAGAAGAAGAAAGTGCAGACAAGTCTCAAATCATCATTAAGCAAGCCAACCTTGCTGCTGATGAGATTAAACAAAAAGCGGAGGGTGTTCTTAAAGAAGCCGAAAGCAACAAAAAAGATAAAATACTGGAAGCTAAAGAACATTTCCTGAAGTTGAAAGCAGACTTTGAAGATGAGGCCAATCGCAAAAAAAATCAGATCATTAGTAATGAGCAAAAAATAAAGCAACGTGAACAAAACGTGGCAAAGCTCATGGAACAAAACAAGCGTAAAAACGGAGAGCTTGACAAGATCAAAGAGAGTTTGATGGAACAAACAGAGGTGATTGCAGAAAAGCGCAAAGAAGCCGACAAAATGCTTCAGTCTCAGGTAGAGCAACTGGAAAAGATTGCCGGACTTACCGCCGAAGAAGCACGCGAACAATTGATGGAAGCTTTGAAAAGTGAAGCACAAAGCAGGGCATCTTCTCAGATAAGAGATATACTGGAAGAGGCTAAACTAACGGCTACCAAAGATGCTAAAAAGGTGGTAATTGAAACGATTCAACGTACTGCTACTGAGCACGCCATAGAAAACTGTGTATCTATTTTTCATATTGACAGCGACGATATCAAGGGTAAAATTATTGGGCGTGAAGGACGCAACATTCGCACGTTGGAGTCTGCCACTGGGGTTGAGATTATTGTAGATGATACGCCTGAAGCAATCATTATTTCGGGCTTTGACCCAGTACGCCGTGAAGTAGCGCGTTTGTCGCTGCAGCGTTTGGTACAAGATGGACGCATTCACCCGGCACGCATCGAAGAGATTGTAGCAAAGACTACTAAAAATATTGAAGAAGAGATTATTGAAATTGGCGAACGCACTGTCATTGATTTGGGTATTCATGGGTTGCACCCTGAGCTTATCAAGTTGGTAGGACGTATGCGTTTCCGTTCGTCTTATGGGCAAAACCTATTGCAACACTCGCGCGAGGTAGCAAAAATTGCTTCTACCATGTGTGCCGAGCTGGGTTTAAACGCCAAACTTGCCAAACGCGCCGGGCTGTTGCACGATATAGGCAAAGTATACCCCGATGAGTCGGAGATTCCTCACGCTATTTTGGGGATGGAGCTTGCCAAAAAGTACAAAGAACACCCTGAGGTTTGCAATGCCATTGGTGCCCACCACGATGAGATTGAAATGACTTCGTTGATTTCTCCTATCATTCAGGCATCTGATGCTATTTCGGGCTCTCGTCCAGGGGCACGTCGCGAGGTGATGGAGTCTTACATCAAACGTTTGAAAGAATTAGAATCACTTGCTTTGTCTTTTGACGGGGTAAACAAGTGTTATGCGATTCAGGCGGGTAGAGAGCTTCGCGTAATTGTAGATGCAGAAAGTGTAAACGATGAACGCGCCAGTATTTTGTCTTATGATATTTCACAAAAAATAGAAAAAGACATGCAATATCCAGGACAAATAAAAATTACAGTTATCAGAGAAATGCGCGCGGTAAGTTATGCCAAGTAATGCTGATAATAAGTTATATAATCACAAAAAAAGCCGGGCATATCGTCCGGCTTTTTTTGTGGTAACCGGACTATGGTTTATTCTTTTGCTCGGTTGGTTGGGAGGCGCTTTATGGCTCTCGTTTCATCATTATAACACCATAACATTGTGGGTAGCCCAAGTGCTTGACAAAACCCAGCAAATAGACACCCTCCGAACCCAATACTTCACTCCTTCTTTATTTATCAGCTTTCGAATACTTGGTTGGTTGCTTTTTGCCACCTGGGGCTTAGTATATTATTGGCGACATCGGGGTACATTGCTTTTACTACGCTTTTGGTCACTTGTCAAAACTACCCTTGCTTTTTCTTTACAGAGCTTTATCACTTGTTCGCTTTCGCAAAAAATTATATTAATAATTACCCTGTGCGGTGTTTTGGCAAGCCGCCTGTATTACGCCACAGTTTTTCCTCTTCAATACGACGAAGCTTTTACTTATATTCATCTGGTACACAAGGGGGTGTGGGTATCAGCCATTTATTATCCAGGTCCTAACAACCACGTTTTTTTTTCTGAAACTGCTGCATTGCTTCACCTTTTTTTACCTACCCTTGTTGCCCTCCGACTGCCTTCTATTGTTGCCGGCCTTGCGGTTTGGTATTGGGTATGGCAATGGTTATACACCCATACTCGCTTCGAGTGGGCTTGCTTACTTGCCACTCTGGGCAATTTTTTATCTCCCATAAGTGTATACAGCGTGATGGGGCGGGGCTATAGTATGCAATTGCTTTTTATTTTGCTGGCTTTTCGTAGCATGCTTTCCATCAACTACCAACCCCAACATCGGCTGGTATTTATTGTGAGCAGTGTATTGGGTTTTTATACTGTGCCTACCTTTTTGTACCCATTTGCTGCATTGGTAGCATACCACAGCCTGAAGTTATGGCAGCAAGATAAAAAGTTGTTGAAGTTATGGGCAATCGACTTATGCATTGTAACGGGGCTTACTTGCCTACTATATAGCCCTATTGTATTGGCAAATGGGCTCGATGCCTTGGTAAGCAATGGTTGGGTCAAACCTTTGAGTTTGGCTGCATGGAGGCAACAATTCCCCACTTATTTGGCAGACTGGGGCAATACTTTGTTTGGTGACCCCTGGGGGCAATGGTTGGGCTTTGTGTATGGGTTTGGTGTGCTGCTTATTTTTATATTTCGCCGCAAGGCAGGCAAATTTGCTTTATTTTGTGTGGCAATTCCTGTGTTGATAATTGCCCTACAAAGGGTATTGCCTCCCCAAAGGGTTTGGTTGTGGCTTTGGTTGCCACTAGCATATACCGTTGCTTTGCTCTTGGGCAAAGCTATGCCTCGTATCAAAAGCTACTTCATCAGTACATTGTTAGGTGGTATTTGCTTATTTTTTGTCGTACACACAAGCTGCTTATTTGCTCAAATGCCCTCCAAAAGTTACCCTTATATTCAAGTTGCCAAAAAAATAGCATCAATACCAACTCTGCAAAAGGTGTTTGTACAACACGATACTTATTGGATATATTTGCAGTATACAGGCTTACACGTTGCCCAAGAACACTCCATTGATACAAAATACAAGCCTCAAGTAAAGTATGATTGGTTGATATTAAAAAAGCCTTTAGGCAGAAAGTTGCCAAAGAGGAGGTATCAGGTGTTTTTGGAAAATGAGCAGGTAGTAGTGTATCAACGTTTTGAATAAATTGATGTTTTTACTGCTGTGGCGGTAATTGTTGTTTGTATTAGATCGCTTCACTTTATTTTGAGCAAAACCATCCATTTTTACTGTTATAACGGTAAATATTGCTTGTTTTACAGTACTTCATTTTGTTTTTGAGTAAAAATATTTATTTTTACTGTTATGGCGGTAAAAAATGAATTACATAGCATTATTCTGTTTCACCGAAAACAAGCCAAGTTGAGCAGAAATCAATTAGCTGAGCTGGCAGGAGTGGGCAAAACGGTAATATATGACTTGGAAAAAGGAAAAAAAACAGTCAAATGGTCAACAATTATAAGTATTCTAGAGACGCTAAATATTAGTATAACATTTCAAAGCCCATTGATGGAAAAATATGAAAAAAGCCTTGGTGAAAATACATAATGTTGAAGCTGGCACGCTTACAGAGTTTACAACTCAACATTATACCTTTCAATACTTAAATGGGTATAAAGGCGCACCAGTATCGCTTACTATGCCCATACAGAACGAAGCTTATGAGTATGCCTCTTTCCCGCCTTTTTTTGAGGGATTATTGCCAGAAGGCATCCAGCTTGCGGGGCTGCTAAAAACGCATAAAATAGATAAACATGATTATTTTGAACAATTGCTTACCACAGGTTCAGATTTAGTAGGGGCTGTTACAGTAGAAAAAATACCTGCCAATGATGCGTAAGTGCCCCATTACATATCAACTGAGCCAAGACAAGTATAGCAAGCCTGGTCTGGCAAAGCTTTCGCCACAACTGTCTGATTTACAGGACTTGCCTTTCACAGCACAAGAACAAAGACAAGAAGCAGCTGCCTTGGCAGCCAAAATGTCGATACAAGGTGTACAGCCAAAATTAAGTGCAAAACTATCTGTTACTAAACAAGCATTTGAGGTAGTAGATAATGGAGGAACGTTTATTATTAAGCCTCAAAACGACCTTTATAAAGAGGTGCCAGAAAATGAAGATGTGACAATGAAAATGGCGCAGGCTTTTGGTATTGAGGTACCACTCACCGGGCTGGTTTACTCAAAAGATGGTAGCTTAAGCTACTTTATCAAGCGGTTTGACAGATACGGACGAAATAAAAAAAATCATCTGGAAGATTTTGCTCAACTCACGGGCAATACGCGCGAGACCAAATATAAATGGTCTATGGAAAAGTTAATCCCTGTGATAGAAAAACATTGTACGTTTCCAGTAATTGAAAAAAGAAAGCTGTTTCGTAGGGTTTTGTTTTGCTTCCTGACTGGTAATGAAGATATGCATCTCAAAAACTTTAGCCTGATCACCCAAGAGGACAAAATAACCTTAAGTCCCGCTTACGATTTGCTTAACTCAACCATTGCTATGGGCACAGCTATAGAGGAAATGGCGCTGCCCCTTGCCGGGAAAAAAAGTAAATTTAAAAAAGAACATTTCTTTGAATACTATGCTCAAGACAAGTTACAGTTAACAAAGAAAACAATCGTAGCAGAGCACCAACACCTGGTAGACAAAAAAAAGGAGCTAGAGCATTGGATTAATATTTCTTTTTTATCTGAAGAAATGAAGGAACAATACCTTCATTTAATGGAAGGTAGGTATAAAAGATTAATTTAAAAGGCTCGCAACAAAACCTACTCTACCCTACTATTTTTCGCCCTGATTTATGTCTTCACAAGTCACCTCACCCACAAGCTTAAAAAACGGCTTATTTTAGGGTTTCGATCGCCCCCGTATCGGGATTTATCAATTGGTGAAGACACGCAACCTCCGAGGACAAGCTCGGAGCAGGTGAGGCGAGGAAGCTACTCTTAAAAAAAAGCTGGGTAGAGTAAACAAAACCGACAGGCAATTGATGTCCTCCTATTTCTATAAAAGTAAGTGTGAACCTTCTTTTGAAAAACAGTATAACTATGTCACAACAAACCCAATTTGAAAATACTTGCCAACAACTGGTAGGCAAAACTCTATGCAAGGTAGAGTACGAGGAAATTGCTTACGATCAGTCAAACCAAATAACTCCTGTTCAACCTTATTACACCACTCATATAGATCAAGTACACTCACTCGACTATGCAGTATGGCTGCATACTACCCAACAAGACAAAATAGAGATTACTTGGGATGCTTCGTTTTATCCTTATGGAATAGGGGTAAAGATCAATCAAGCACCCTCGACTAATGACAGCCAAAAGTGGGAGGTGTCTGCTCATCAACTATGGAAAGGTTGCCTCCATGACACCATCCAACAAGTAAACTTGATTTGGGAACAGGTCAGTGGTATAACATACCCACAAACACTTATTATTACATTTGCCAATGAACAGCAAATACTGATTGGCGCTGCTCAGTTTCTCAATAAATACGACCAAAAAGTATTCGGAATGTCCGATAACCTAATTGTGACTAATGACGTTGCCAGGGCAAAAGCCATTGGTATAGTGTAACCACCTGAAGGCAAGTCTAAGTACATTACTTCAACCTTGCCAGCTTTTCCTCCCAATAACCAATTGCCTTTGCATAAAAGCCTTTTGCAGCTAACTTGGTTTCGTTCAAATATTGTAAAAACTCAATTACAGCTTCTATTTGCATCCGGTTCAGTCGCTGATGTTGTTTTATTTTGTAATCAGCATCTGCCCTACTCAAAGCATCTTCGGCAGACGAGAAAACCATAGAAGCTTTCAAACTTTTATCCTTGATATTGCCCTCGTTCAAGCTCAGGATCATATAAGCTGGCAAGTAATAATGAAAACCAGCTGGCTCTAAAAAAATCAGCGAAGTAGAACATTCGTGCATTTGCTGAGGAGTGAGGTCATAACGATCCAACTCACGGTCAAGTCTTTGTTCTTCTTCGGTAGGGTCGTTGTATTCATCGCGGGCACGCGCCGAATAAATACCAAAGTGATTGTATGGTTTGTTTACTGGGGCAAATGCCTCTTTGATTTGTTGAATCAAAGCAGTATTGGTAGTTCCTTTCTTCATTTTTTAACTGTGACTTTTTAATAAACCAACAAGATTTGTATTTTTAGAGGTACATTTCGCGGCATACTATGAACAATTATAAGATCAAACTCAAATATATTTTACCCACCTTTTTGGTAGTAGTATTTGGTACTACCCTCCTTTATCTACTTTTTAGGTGGTTTTTTACTATCCAAACCCACCTACTTCTAATTAACGAAAACGTACTTGACTTTTGGCTACCTGGTATCCTCCCTTTTATTCCCATCACTATTTGGCTTCGTCCCAAACTGCGTATCTTGAAGCTCAAAGATGAAGACAATCGTTTTTTGTACCAAGTTATTGCCTGGGGTACTGTTACGTGTGTTATGATAACTTCTAATTATTACCTAAAAACTGCTACAGGTAAACTGACTACTGTACAAAATATAGAAAGTCTTACTTTGCCCTACAACCGTTATGTTTCGATACAAAATATAGCATTAAATCAACAACGTAGTAGTTTTCATGTAGATGTGCGCTTAGGCAGTGGCGAAAATCCTGACCTAAATTTCAATGCATATGTTGTCTTTCCTTTTAAAGCGTCTCGTTCCCAAAACAAGTTTAAATATTGGTATGGGTTGCATTTTCAAGACCACATAAATAATGCATCAAGCAGTGTTGCCAAAGAAAAAAAGTACGAAGCATTTGTCCAGAAAATCAACAAAGACCTTCAACAGTACCAATTCTCAAGCCCCCAGTATTATACCGTTTTACAACCCTCTGACGATCAACAATACTTTATAAAAGCCATACAAAAGCTCAAAGTAAAAGCTCCTACTGACAGTTTGGTGATTATTACCCCTGAAAAAGGGCGCTATGCAGAAAGAAGTGGGACTTCGTTGCCTTGGATTTTTGGCTCGTTGGCTATAGGTTTATTAGTATTTATGCTTGCTTTGATTTTTGCCGATTATGACCCCAAGGAGCACCAAAGACAATTGAAAGGAGTACAGGCACAATCAGACGATTTGGTAGAAATGTTAACCTACCTTATTCCAAGAAATGGACATTTTGTAAGTGCTATTCTTATCGACCTTAACCTGTTGGTGTTTTTGGTAATGATATTTTCGGGGGAGCATGTACTATCTCCTTCGGCAAGTGAGCTTATGCCTTGGGGAGCCAATCATCGCCCTAGCGTATTGCAAGGCGAATGGTGGAGACTCATCACCAGTATGTTTGTGCATGGTGGAATCCTGCATCTACTTTTTAACATCTATGGTTTTGTAATAGCGGCTATTTTTATTGAGTCTGTATTTACTCGATTCAATTATTTTTTGCTCTATTTGTTATCAGGCATTGGAGGTAGCCTGGCAAGTATATTTTGGTACGAAAATACGGCAAGTGTGGGCGCCTCCGGAGCCATTTTTGGATTATATGGAGCCCTATTGAGTTTATTACTTACAAATGCTTTCGGGAAATATGAAAGACAAGAAGTATGGCTATTTATAGGACCTTATGCAGGAATTAACCTATTGTTTGGCATGTTTGGTAATATTGACAATGCTGCCCATATTGGAGGACTATTGTCTGGTGCATTTTTTGGTTTAGTGCTGTACAAATTTGGAAATAAAAAAGTATACAAAAAGCCACTGGGAGCATACGCCAAATCACACAAAGGGTTTCGCTTTAAGGGGCACACCTACCTTTATGAAGTACCTGAAGGCATTTGCAAGCTAGTCATTAGTTTAACTCAAGATACAAAATCGACTATCTACCAAGAGTATGTTTATGAGGAAGGAAAACTTATGAAGCATATCGATTATATCAACCACCAAGTATTAAAATGCCTTTATGACCAAGACAAAAACCTCATAGAACAATGCTTTTTAAGTTTTAACAAACAGCCTGATAAAGCGTCACTAGAAGTCTACAAGCGATTTGATTATACAAAAAATAAGCTGATCAAAGAAACCTTCTATTGGGTAGTTGCCCAAACCAAACACTTGCAATATGAAGCCACCAAAACCTATGCAGGTGATTTGCTAATACAAGATGAGTATCATTCTTTAGAAGAAACTTATACAATTACGCAATCCTATGACACTGAGGGTAACCTAAAGGAGGTGTTGTACAATGAAGGGGAGAGAAAACATATTTTAAAATATGACAATGAGGGCTATTTGATTGAGCTTATTGTTCTTGAGCCTAAACAAACCTATAGCAAACAAACCTTTAGCTACCAACAAGGGCGTTTGCACAAAACTATTGAATATTCGTATTTGGCACTTGAAACTATGCAGAACAATGAAGAAGCGGATGCTATTATCGAATATGAATATTGGTATAATGCACAAGGGTTGGTTACCAAAGAAATCATCACAGATGTGTTACACCAGCAAGTATTGAGTGAGTTTGTTTATAATTATGAGCGTTTATAAAACAGCCTGCCTCCTCATCAAAGGCAACACCCTGCCTGGAGGATAAGTGCCTGCTACTTGACCAAAAGTAACAAAGCCCATTTTGGTATAAAAAGGCTCCGCATAAGGATCGGCTTCTACGATAATGTCTTTGGACAGAACAACCACCTGTGCCAAGACTTTGGTAAGCAATGCCTTGCCGTAGCCCTTGCCAATATATGCGGGGTCAAGCCACAAGTGAAGTACCTCATAGTTTTCTGGAGTTTCGCATACAGCACAAAAGCCTATAATCTCGTTGTCCAATACTGCCTTAAGGATGGTACTTTCGTTAAAGTTACTGGGGTGAATGGTCAAGGCTTCACGCCAATGTGTTATCCAGTCATCGGGGTAACCCCAGTGTTTTTTCGAGGCTATGCTTATTTTGTTAAGCATAGGTATGTCCTCAATGATGGCTTCGATAATTTTTAGGTTCATTTGTTTGTCTTGTTTTTGCATAATTGACCATATGCTATCATATAAAAGTAGCCTTGTTCCAGCAAGTGGACACCTAAGAGTTTGCCGCTAATTAATGCATACTAATTTTACAAAACTTTGTTAAAAAACGGTATATTTCTTATCTTAGAAAACCTTTGCATTACTCTACCCAGCTTTTAACTTCGTTGAGCTCAACACAGTAAAGCTGTAGCTTCAGTTTTTAAAAAACATCATCCTTACCTCAGTTGCGTGTTTTCACCAATTAATAAATCCCGTTGGGGCGATCGAAACCCTAAAACAAGTCGTTTTTTGGGCTTGTGGGTGGTTTGATTTAGCTTTGCTGAGCTCCCTATGGTCGGTTGTGAGGACACAAATCAGGGTGAAAAATAGTAGGGTAGAGTACCTTTGCATCACTCAATATATAATAATCCTTTCCAGAACACTCCTCAGAAGTTTATGAATTCTGGTTTCATTCCAAACTAGGCTATTTTTGCAATTTAAATATTTACTACACTATGGTGCTATATCAATCTGATTATAAATCAATCGAACATAAGGCAGAAGATACAATGCTTATTATCCGTTGGAAACCTTCTACAGTTGGCCTCAATGAAGAAATGTTTAAGTCAGAAATTAAAAAATCTTTAGATTTTATTTTAATACATACACCACAAAGAATTTTAATTGACAGCTTTGAATTTAACTTTGTAATAGCACCTGAGGTACAGGAATGGTTTGATAATGAGGTTTTTACAATTTATCCTAAAGCCAATGTCAAACGAAAAGCTTTTCTAATACCAACCAATCTTTTTACTCAGGTATCGCTCCAGCAACATATCAATGATGCCAAGCACCAAACTTTTGAATCTGCTTTTTTTGATTCTGAGGAACAAGCAATAAGTTGGCTCAAACAAGAGGCGTAGCATAACTTAATGAGTCACTAAAAAACATACTGTTTATCCCTAAGTAGCAAATCTCTATCTCCAAATGGATACTTTATTTTTCAACCTTTACTTAAATCATCCAATTGTATTTTTATGATTAAAAACTATCTGTTTGACTAACATTTCTCTGCTTTTATTGTTTACTTGAGAGTACAAAAACAAAAATTGAAACAGACTCTTAAACTAAAACACAATTATGTCATTATTACTTCAAAAAGCCCCTAAATTTACTGCCCCTGCTTTGGTAAACGGTGAAATTGTTCAAGACTTTTCGCTAGAGCAGTACCTTGGCAAACAATACGTAGTGTTGTTTTTTTATCCTAAAGATTTTTCGGGCGTATGTCCTACCGAAATGTGGGCTTTGGAAGAAAGCTTGTCTGCTTTTGCCGAAAAAGAGGCAGCAGTAGTGGCTTGCTCTACCGATACCGAAGAAGTGCACCAGGCTTGGGTAAATACACCTCGTGACAAAAACGGAATTGAAGGGGTTACTTTCCCGATAATAGCTGATACAGCCAAAACCATTGCTTCTAACTTTGGGGTGTTGGGTGGCTATGGCGACCTTGATGACGAAGGTAATGCTACTTTTGTAGGTGCACCTATTGCTTTGCGTGGTACTTATATCATCAACAAAGAAGGCACAGTAATGCATGAGTCGCACAACTTCTTTACGATTGCCCGTAACATACCAAGTGTACTACGCGAACTGGATGCTTTGCGCAACTTTGAGGTAAATGGTGAAATTTGCCTTGCCAACTGGAAAGCTGAAATGGCGGTTTAACCATTTGGTCAAGTATATCAAACATCGGATAGGTGGCATTGTTTGCTTATCCGATGTTTTTGTTGTATCAAACTCTCTCTCTTGTTGTTTTCTCTTCTTTTCTTTGCATTCCTTTTTTTAAGGGTCAAAACACCTACCCAAATTTGAAACCCCAAACTTAAGTGACATATTTGCAAGTTGATACGCAAATTCACCTCTTAGGAATGGTGAAAAAATAAATTTCTATAGTTTACAAAATATTTTGAAGCTAGACGCGGTACGGCAATATCCAGTGGATGTTGAGCGAGCTTGAGGGATGGTCGGCTAATAGCATCGCTATTCGGCTATTTTTTAACAAAGTATAGCCTCAAAAGATGAGGTTAAGAATGCGTATTTATTTTGGTACCATTCCTTAGGTACGTTGGACTTTTCGAATTTATGTTATTTTTATACAATTTAGGGATACGTTTTTACTCGTTTGCCGTTTGGGTTGCTTCTTTTTTTAACCCCAAGGCAAAGCTGTGGCTTGAGGGCAGAAAAAAACTTTTTGCCCGATTAAATACCGCTTTTCAGGGCAACACCGATCCGGTGATATGGTTTCATACCTCGTCGTTGGGCGAATTTGAGCAAGGGCGCCCTGTGATAGAACACATCAAGGCAAACCATCCTGAACTCAAGGTTCTTATTACTTTTTTTTCACCTTCAGGCTACGAAATACGCCACGACTACGACCAAGCCGACTATGTCTTTTACTTGCCTTTGGACACCCGCCGCAACGCTCAAAAGTTTTTGAGCATTGTACGCCCCCAAGCCGTCTTTTTTGTCAAATATGAGTTTTGGTACCACTTTCTGAACGAGACCCAAAAAACCAATGTACCCATGCTCTTGTTTTCGTCTATTTTCAGAAAGCAACAGTTTTTCTTTAAATCTTACGGGCGCTTTTTTCGCAAAGTACTTCGCAACTATACCCACATTTTTGTACAAAACCAGGCATCGGTAGATTTGCTCCAAAGCATTCAAGTACAAAATGTAAGCATTGCTGGTGATACTCGTTTTGACCGGGTAAAAGCCATTGCCGATCAACAAGAACAGTTTCCCATTGTAGAAACTTTTGTAAATGCCCAACTCACTTTGGTAGTAGGTAGCAGTTGGTGGCGCGATTTAGTGGTGTTAATCCCTTTTCTGAATGACTTTGGGGCGCCCATCAAAACCATTATTGCCCCACATGAAATCAACGACCAGGAAATAGAACGTTTGCAGGACACGCTCAATAAAAAAAGTGTCAGGTATACCCATTTTCAGGATCAACCACTGGATGACGAAGCTGTACAACAAGCCCTCCGCGAAAGTGATGTACTCATATTGGACACTATAGGCATGCTTGCCGGGCTGTATCAATATGCTGATTTTGCCTACATTGGGGGGGCTTTTGGCGAGGGATTACACAACACGCTAGAGCCTGCAGTGTTTGACACTCCGGTACTTTTTGGCAAAGAATATGACAAATACCAGGAAGCAGTTGATATGGTAAACTTGGGGGGGGCTTTTTCAATCAACAATGCCGAGGAGCTGAGTCAAGTAATGAATGACTTGTATTTTGACGAAGAAAAACGTGCCAAAGCAGCCAAGGTGTGTACCGAGTATGTACTGGCAAACTTGGGTAGCTCCGATAAGATATATCGGTACTTTATAGAGAAGATTTATAAGAAATAGCTTTTTAGTCAATAGTCAGCGGTTGGTTGAATACCATGGACTATCGCCTAACTAAAAAACAAAAAAATATGCCAAATGGACTTGTCATGCGATCAACTGGATCGTGGTATGATGTACGCTCAGAATCAGGAGAGATTATCAAGTGCCGCCTCCGAGGGAAGTTTAAAATAAAAGGGCTCAAGGTGAGCAACCCACTGGCGGTGGGCGACTGGGTGGTGTATGAAATGGAAGATGCTGGCGAAGGTACAGGGGTGATTACCAAAATAGAGACCAGAGAAAACTACATTATTCGCCAATCAGTACACAAAACCGGACACGGACACATTATAGCTGCCAACCTCGACCAGGCGATCTTGATTGCTACGTTGGCTTACCCCAAAACGTCGCTGGGTTTTATAGATCGCTTTTTGGTCAGTGCAGAATCATTTCGTATTCCCACTAAAATAATTTTCAATAAGGTAGATTTACTCGATGAGGCAATGTTGGAAGAGTACGCCTACCTCAAGGCGGTATATGAGCCTTTGGGCTACGAGTGTTTTTTGACCTCGGCAACCGAGGGACAGGGAATGGAAGAGTTTAAAAGCCTGTTACACAACCAAAAATCGCTGCTTTCGGGGCATTCGGGCGTGGGCAAGTCTACCTTGGTCAATGCCATTGCGCCTGAGCTGGACATCAGGACGTCTGAGATTTCTGACTTTTCGCACAAAGGAGTACACACCACTACTTTTGCTGAAATGCACGAAATTTTCCCCGATAGTTTTATCATTGACACACCAGGTATCCGCGAATTAGGCTTGCTTAATATTAAACCCCAGGAATTGGGGCATTACTTTCCCGAAATGAGGGCTTTGTTGAATGAATGTAAATTTAATGATTGTATCCACGTAAACGAACCTCAATGTGCAGTGATGGCAGCAGTAGAAGAGGGCTTGATTGCCCCTGATCGTTATGAGAGTTATTTGAGTATGCTTGCCAATAATGACAATAGGCGGTAGGTTTTTAATTACGAATTACGAGTTGAACAATTACGAATTGATTAATTACGAATGAGCGCGAAGCGAGGCTAAAGCTCATCGTAGTTTAAGAAAAAGCTAAGGCCTCAATACAAACAGCTAAACAATTACGAATTACGAATGGATCAATTACGAATGGGCGCAAAGCGACGCTGAAATTACGGGTTACCAATTTCTAACAAATTCGCAAATATGATAATTCAAAGCTAAAGGCTAAAAGCCAATCGTAGTTTAAGAAAAAGCTAAGGCCTCAATACAAACAATTACGAATTACGAATGGATCAATTACGAATGGGCGCAAAGCGCAGCTAAAACTATGGGTTACCGATTCCTAACAAATTCGCAAATATGATAATTCAAAACTAAAGGCTAAAAGCCAATCGTAGTTTAAGAAAAAGCTAAGGCCTCAATACAAACAGTTAAACAATTACGAATTACGAATGGATCAATTACGAATTGGCGCGAAGCGCAGCTAAAACTATGGGTTACCGATTCCTAACAAATTCGCAAATATGATAATTTAAAGCTAAAGGCTAAAAGCTCATCGTAGCTCAATAAAAACCTAAAAGCTAAAAGCCAATCGTAGCTCAATAAAAAGCTAAAGGCTAAAAGCCAATCGTAGCTCAATAAAAAGCTAAAGGCTAAGGGCTCTATACAAACAGTCAAAAAAAGGCTAAAAGCTAAAGCTACACAGAGAACAAAAAGGCTAAAAGCTCAATACAAACAGTCAAAAAAAACCTAAAGGCTAAAGCTCATCGTAGCTCAATAAAAAGCTAAAGGCTAAAGCTTATCGTAGCTCAATAAAAAGCTAAAAGCTCCCTACAAACAGCCAAACAAAAGCTAAAGGCTAAAAACAGCACAAGAAAAAGCTAAAAGCGCCAGAAAAAGAAAAAACTACTCATGAAAAAAATTCTCTTTATTTACCCCTATCCTGCTGGAGTAGCTCCCTCGCAACGCTTTAGATTTGAACAATATATAGACGATTTGCCAAAAGAAGAGTTTACTATTCGCAAGGCGGCTTTTATGGATGCCAAAACCTGGGCTATTTTGTACAAACCAAGCAACCATTTTCGTAAGGTGTGGGGCATTTTGTGGGGGTTTGTCAAACGTTGGGGGTTGATGTTTACTTTGGGTAAGTACCACTTTGTATTTATTCATCGCGAAGCAGCCCCCATAGGCTACCCATTGTTTGAGTGGATCATAGCCAAGGTTTGGCGCAAGAAAATTATTTACGATTTTGACGATGCGATATGGTTGCCCAATACATCAGCTCAAAATGCGTTGGTGGCGAAAATCAAATTTCATCAAAAAACTGCCCTTATCTGCCAATGGGCGCATAAGGTAAGCGTGGGCAACGAGTATTTGGGCGACTATGCCCGTCAGTTTAATTCCAACGTGGTATACAACCCTACCACTATTGATACACAACACCTGCACAACCGCACTAAAGATCAAACCCAAGAAAAATTGGTAATAGGCTGGACAGGTAGCCACTCTACTTTGCCTTACCTGAAGGAGCTCGAACCCATTATTAGCGACTTAGAAACCCACTACGAATTTGAGTTTTGGGTAATTGCCAACCAAGCACCCGCTCTAGATCTGAAATCATTGGTGTATGTACCCTGGAATAAGGCAACCGAAATAGATGATTTGCTTCACTTTAATATTGGCGTAATGCCGCTCACTAACGACCAGTGGGCAAAGGGCAAATGTGGATTCAAGGCGTTGCAATATATGGCGTTGGGTATTCCGCCTTTGGTAAGCCCGGTAGGGGTAAATATAAGCATTGTGCAAAACGGTGTCAATGGTTTTGTGTGCGATTCGCCCCAGGAATGGCAAAAAGCATTGGAAAAACTATTGAAATCGAGTGAGCTGCGAACTACACTGGGGCAAGCTGCCCGCCATACTGTAGAGCGTCACTATTCGGTCAAGTCTAATCAAAATAATTTTCGGTTGTTCTTTAGCTTATAGCGCAGCACATACAATGAAGCAAGGTAAAAAGGCATAAATGGGATTTTGTAGCGTACTACCGTACCAAAATTGTTGGACGAAATGGCTGAGGCAAAAGCAAGTACCAATGTAAAGGCCAATGAAAACACTAGTACTGGGTGTGCTACAAAAGTATTCACAAGACGCCCTAGGTTCACCGAAAGTAATACCTTAAAGGTAAGTAATAAAAAAAAGAGGGATTCTAATGCAGAAAGTAACATAAAAGGGTTGCGTGCTTCCCACAAGTAAGGCCGAAACAAAGCCAACCAAACCGCTTGCGGAAATTTAATTAACATGTTGCCGATAGTACCGTCCAGCTCTCCTAAACTATACCCTGACCCTCCCTGTTGCTCAGACACATAACCCAGCCAATCGGCGTTGATCTTGGTATTTTTTGCTACTTGGTCTAGGTTATACTGGCTTTGTTCGCCAGTGATTTGGGTAACAGCAAGCAATCCCATTGGAAGGGCTATACTCATCAATATAGGTAACATAATGATACGCAAAGGACGCGATTTGATGCGGTTGCGGTATTGCAAAAACAACCACAACAAAGCCGAGGGTAAAAAGATAAGCAACACGTATTGTTTGATAGCATTGCTTACCCAGGCACCCAATAATAGTAATAAAACATTTTGGAGCATTTTTCGGCGCAAGATAATGCCAAAGTAAAAGCCGTAAAACATCCAACCCAAGGCCCCTATAGTAATGGTATCTTTGAGCAAACCCGACCCCCAAAAAATAACCGAAGGGATAAAAAATATGGCCACAGCGAGTGGCCTGAGCAATTGAGGAAACAGGTGGTACCATACCCGAAACATGCACCATATACCAGTAAAACTCACAATGGCAAAAAACACGGCATTGATAGTATAGGTATGAAAAGAGAAAATATCGAAAAAGGCAGATATGCGCAATACCGCAAACGAATGGGAGTCTATGTAATAATAAATGCGGTTGACATATTGAAATAACTCAGGGGAGCTGTCACCGGCTTTGGTAAAAAACATGAGGCGTAAGCCCATAGAAGGTGAGTCGAGCAAGGTACGCCATATAATGCCTCCATCGCTAAAAAACAGGTTGGTATCGCCCCCGTAGTAGGTATTATAAATGATACCCAAGGCAATGGCACCAAAAATTTTCAACCATATCCCCCACATAAAATACCTCCTGATGTTTCTATCTTTGATACTACTTTTGATGCCCAAAGTAACCAATAGAATAAAACTCAGGTAGATAGGTGTTAGTAATAGGTCTTGAATACTTAAACTCCCCAATTGCCTTTTATTTTTGTTGATTTGTATATAAAACGCAATTTACTAATTTATTTTCAGGCAATCATCGCAGTTTTTTTAACTTTGTTAATTATAAGTAGCTACAAGTATATTTAAGTTGCTGGCAATAAGATGATTATACTATAAGAGTACCCTAAACCCTTTCATAAAAAAATTACTGCTTTTGATACAACAGGTAGGAAACACCTCAAAAGGTAGTATTGATTGTGTTAAAGTATAATTTTGCCTGTATAAGAACTAAAACAGCGTTAAATATAATAAATAAGTAGGTGTAATCAGCTTACTATGAGTGAGTTAGTGCTATTTGTGGCTAACCACTTGCTGCTACTTAACTTAAGCTAAAAAATGGTTGACTTGCTAATTTTTAACATTCATTGAGATACTTTCTGGAACTTGCCTATAGTGGCACCCAATACCATGGCTGGCAAATTCAAAAAAACGCCCATTCGGTGCAAGCCGAAATTCAAAATGCCCTAAGCGTATTGTTAAGAAAACCCACTGATATTTTAGGCAGTGGGCGCACTGATGCGGGAGTACATGCCATTCAGCAATACGCCCACTTCGACACCGAACAAACGCTTGATGGAGAGGTTTTCGCCAAAAAAATGAACGGCATACTACCCGAAGACATTTCTATCAAACGAGTGATCAAAGTACACGAAGAAGCGCACACCCGTTTTGATGCTACTCAAAGGCATTATATGTACCGCATCAATCAGGAAAAAACACCTTTTCTGAAAGGGGTAAGCTATTACAACTTCCACCGCTTTGATGTAGACTTGATGAACAAAGCTGCCCAAATCATGTTAAAGCATGAAGACTTTCAGTGCTTTAGCAAAGTACACACAGATGTAAACCACTATCTTTGCAATATTCAGCAAGCTTATTGGCAAAAAGAAACTTCCTACAACGTAAATTTGTTAGTGTTTTATATTCAGGCAAACCGCTTTTTGCGAGGAATGGTAAGGGCAATTACAGGTACTATGCTCAATGTAGGTTCGGGCAAAATAACGCTTGAAGAGTTTGAACAAATTATATTAAACAAAGACCGTAAACAGGCGGGTTGGTCGGTACCAGCTCAAGGTTTGTTTTTGGCAAAAGTAGCGTACCCTTATATTTAAATCAATTGCTCTCTATTTTCGGCAATTCATAAAAATAATTGGTGAACACGAATCCGCAAAAAACAGAATGTCGGGCATAGTTCTCAACAATTTAACAAGCATTGAATAAATAAAATGGCAGACAAAGAAAAAGCAGAGTCAAAAAAAATATTGGATTGGAAAACATTCAGACGACTTTTTGATTTTATTGGGGCGTATAAAAAATATTTTTACTTATTAATCTTCCTTACTGTACTTACGGCAGTATTTGGTCCATCCCGACCATTGCTCATTCAGTTTGCAGTAGACAACTACATAGTAACAGGCGACTACCCTGGCTTGGTAAATATCTCTATACTCATGGTAGTCATTCTTACGTTTGAGGCATTTTTGATGTACGCCCACACTTACCTGTCCAACTGGCTGGGACAAACGGTAATCAAAGACATTAGGGTGCAACTTTACCAACATATTTTACGCTTGCGCTTAAAGTTTTATGACAATACCCCCATTGGGCGTTTGGTTACCCGCAACGTATCAGATATTGAAACTCTTTCTAATGTATTCTCGCAGGGTATTGCCTCGCTGCTTGCCGATGTACTACTCATTTTTGCTATTTTAGGGGTCATGTTTTATACCCACTGGCAGCTTACTTTGGTAAGTTTGTCTTTGTTGCCTTTGTTGCTACTGAGTACCTATATTTTCAAAGAAAAAATTAAAGTGGCCTTTGACCAGGTACGCGCGGCAGTGTCTAACCTCAACTCGTTTGTACAAGAGCATATTACAGGTATGAGTGTGGTACAAATATTTGGCAGTGAAGCCAACGAAAGCAAAAAGTTTAAAGAAATTAACCGCGAACACCGCAAAGCCCATCTCAAGTCGGTGTTATACTATAGCATCTACTTTCCAGTGGCAGAAATCATCTCGGCTGGAGGCACCGGGTTATTGGTTTGGTATGGAGCGCGTGGAGTACTGCACGAAGAGGTGTCTTTGGGTGTTTTGATAGCCTTTATCATGTATATCAACTTATTTTTCCGGCCTATACGTATGCTTGCCGACCGTTTCAATACTTTGCAAATGGGTATTGTAAGTATGCACCGTATTTTGACCCTGCTCGACGATAAAGACCACATTCCTAATGAAGGCGATTACGCCCCTGAGCATATCAAGGGAGATATTAGCTTCGACAAGGTATGGTTTGCCTACAAAGACGAAGATTATGTATTGAAAAACATTTCGTTTGAGGTAAAAGAAGGAGAAACCGTGGCTTTGGTAGGTGCTACAGGCGCGGGTAAATCTTCTATTATCAACTTGTTGAGTCGTTTTTACGAAATCAACAAGGGCACTATTTCGCTTGACGGTCACGATGTAAACGACTATGACCTGGCACATTTGCGCACTAAAATTGGCGTTGTGTTGCAAGATGTATTCTTGTTTTCTAACTCTATCAAAGAAAATATTGTGCTGGGCAACACCCACATTACCCGCGACCAACTGTTGGCTTCTGCCGAATTAGTAGGTGCACGCAGGTTTATCGAAAAGCTTCCCGAAGGGTTTGAATACAACGTAATGGAGCGAGGCTCTACGCTTTCGGTAGGACAACGCCAGCTTATTTCTTTTGTAAGAGCTATGGTGTATGATCCTAAAATTATTGTATTAGACGAGGCTACGTCGTCGGTTGACACTGAAACCGAAGAGTTGATTCAAAGTGCGATTGAAAAACTTATGAAGGGGCGTACCTCTATAGTGATTGCCCACCGATTGTCTACCATTCAAAAGGCTGATAAAATTATTGTTTTAGACAAAGGCGAAATAAAAGAACAAGGGACTCATACCGAACTACTGGCGAAAAATGGCTGGTATGCCCAATTGCACAAGATGCAATATAAAGAGGTGGCAGAATAGCATTTAAGTGGCTTTATGGTTTGTCAGGCAATTCTAAGACAAGGGAGCACACTGCCAATAAAGAGTCGTTATAAAGCAAGATTTATGACTAAATAAAATAAAAAAAACTCTCCTTGGTGTTAACCTTTTATTATATTGGACAATAAACAATTGTACCTAAACCTATTAAATATTAACACCCAAATGAAGTTAATCAGAAAATTCACATTATCACTGGCATTCATTGCTGGAACTATACTATTTACCTCTTGTGGTGGTGGTAGCAAAGCTACTGACGAAAACACCGATAATACAGAAAATGCGGACGTAAAAGAAGAAGCCTGGAATATACCACTTATTTCGGATGCAGATTTGCGCAAAGCAAAAAAATATGAATCAATAGAAGAAGCTTTAGCAGAACCTGACAAGGTATATCACTTGAGCTTGCGCGAAAAAAAGCTATCTGCACTGCCCGAAGAACTCTTCAAACTCAAGCACTTGCAAAGACTTGACTTGGCTTTTAACCGCGACATGACCAGTCTTGATCCTCGCATTGGCAAACTAAAAAACCTACAATATATTTCGCTGCATAGTTGCAAGCTTACCTCGTTGCCCAAAGAGATAGGTTCATTGCCTAACCTCGAAGTACTCATAGTAGAAAGCAATAAGTTGGCGTCTATACCTGCCGAAATTGGTCAGCTACCTAAGATCAAGGAATTGAAACTGAGCTATAATGAGTTATCGGCAGTGCCTGAAGAGCTTTATAACCTGGCTAGTTTAGAAAACTTGTACTTGCACCGCAACGACATTACCAACTTGTCGGACAAGGTAGGACAGTTGACTAACCTAAAAAACATGACTTTAGCGAGCAATCAAATATCGAGTGTGCCTGCAAGTATCAAAAACCTGAAAAACTTGCGCTACCTTACCCTAAGCGACAACAAACTGACTGCTTTGCCCGAAGAATTGGGCGAGTTAAACAAGTTGAGCATGTTGTATTTGGGTAAAAATACCGGATTGCAAAAACTACCAGAAAGTACTACCAAACTAGAGAAATTGTATGACTTGCAATTGAACGGCTGTACTAACCTTGACCTTGAAGATACTTTTAACAAACTGGCAAACTTGCCTAAGCTGCAAAAAATATGGATGCAAAAGCTAGGCAAACCGTTAAAGTTTCCTAAAAACGTAAAGAATCTGGCAAGCGTAAAAGCATTGTTTTTAGATAACAACGAATATGAGCAAGGTGAATTAAGCCGCACTTTTGATTTAATTTCGGCTATGCCTGAACTAAGAACGTTGAACATCTCGAACAGTAAAATTACCAAAATACCAGGCAATGTATCGAAACTTAAAAACCTGGAGTACCTTTATATGTATGGCAACGATCTTACTGCTTTGCCCGCTGCTATTGGGCAATTAACCAAGTTGAAGTCTTTGTCGGTATCGTCTAACAAAAACTTCAAAACATTGCCTCCTACTATAGGTGCTTTACGCAACCTTGATCGCCTGGAATTGAGCTACACAGCCATTACCAATTTGCCAGCTGCAATCAATGGTATGAAGCAATTGAAGTTTATCAAGATAAGAAAAACCAATATGAGCCAGGCTACTGCCGATCAGTTGACAAAAGCATTGCCAGACACAAAAATTGATTACGCAAAAAAATAATTAAATTAATAAACAACTATTGTTGCTAATCGTACTCAAAGCCATTATTCTTGTAAGAATAGTGGCTTTTTTTCATTCAATATGTTAAGTCAGCATCTAAAAAAACATCGCAATACATGACAAATGGCACCACCAAAAACTTGAGTTTTGGATATTTTACTTCCATTTTTGTAAAATGAGCTGGTTCGAAGTTGTAAATTCGTTCCACTATTGGCTTTAACACATAGTTAGCTACAAATCAAATAGTTATATTCCTTCAATACTATTTCAACTTAACACATAATACTATGATAGGGATCATTGGCGCGGGCATATCGGGATTAAGTTTGGCATTTTATTTACAAAAGCTCAGCATACCTTACATTTTACTGGAAGCTTCGGAACAAGCAGGTGGCTACATACGCAGTATGCAGGAAAACTCTATAAATCGTAAGAGCTATATATTAGAGCTGGGTCCAAACTCTATTATGCTTGACAGCGAACTCAAGGAGTTTATCAGCGAAATAGGCTTGCAAGATGAGCTATTGCCCAGTAATGATGTAAGCCAAAATCGTTATATTTTTAGGGCGGGTAAATACCGTAAACTCCCTTCAAAACCTTTACAATTGCTATTCAACAGCTTTTTTAGTTTTTCGAGCAAAGTAGCTGTTTTCAAAGAACGCAACAAACCGAAGCAAACGATTGAAAACGAAACCCTGACTCATTTTTTTGAGCGACGTTTCTCCAGAGAAATTGTAGACTACGCCCTCAACCCTTTTGTGGCGGGTATTTATGCGGGTGATCCCGATCAACTGTTGGTAGCCAAGGCTTTTCCCCAGTTATACAATTATGAGCAACAACATGGCTCAGTGCTTAAGGGCTTTATTAAAAATAAAGGTGCTGAACGACGCAAGCCCTATAGTTTTAAAAAAGGCATGCAAACATTGCCAGAGGGCATTGCTCAACAGCTTACCCACCTCAAACTAGGGAAAACCATCAACAATATTCAAAAAAACAACAATGGCTTTGTGCTCTACACCAATGAAGGACAAACCTATGATGTAAAACAGTTGGTGATTGCTACCTCTGCTCCTGCGGCTCAGTCTTTTCTTAGCGACACTTACCCTGAGTTTAGTCAGGCTTTGGGCAAAATATATTATCCCCCTCTCACTGCCGTACACTCGGCTTATAAACGCCACGAGGTAAAACACCTTTTGAACGGTTTTGGTGGGTTAAACCCTAAAATAGAAGGTTTGTATACCAGTGGTAGTATTTGGTCGAGCTCGGTGTTTCCAGGGCGTTGTCCTGATGAAGAAGTACTCTTTACAACTTTTGTGGGGGGGAGTCAATTGCCCCAAAATACTACTCAATCAGAACAAATCACCTTGGGTAAAGTACACCAGGAACTCTCAGAAAATTACCAGATTACCAACAGCCCTATTTACCGCAACATGCACAAATGGGATAAAGCCTTGCCTCAGTACGACGTCAACATACTAGAGGCGCATCATATTGCCGAACAGTTAGAAAACGAACAAGTATTTGTATGTGCCAATTGGAAGGACGGGGTGTCGTTGCCTGATTGTATCAAAAAAGGGAAGCAACTTGCCGAACAGCTTGCGAAAGTATATGCACCTGGGGTTGCTAATGGGTAGGCAGTTGGTCAGTGATTGATCACTGGGTTGATAATTCTATTCTATTGCCTTGTGGTTTATCAGGCGATATTAGAGGCCACAGAAGCTCCCAAAATAACAAAAACAATTGATGAAATAAATCTCATTACTCAATGAAATATTTGCTATTTACTTTTTCTATTATATCACTAATCAATCATTCAATACAAGCGCAGACTAAACCTGTGAAGTGGTTGATAAAGCCTACCCATGAGTATATAGAACCTTTTTCAGAAGGGCGTGCTGGAGTAAGGCAAGGGGTAAAGTGGGGGTTTATCGACAACACTGGAAAGTTGATTATTCCTTACAAATATAAAGGCTCATACTATTTCAGAGGAGGGTTTGTGGCTGTGAAAAAAGAGAAGAAATGGGGTTTTATTGATAAAAATGGGACATTGATCAGCCCATTCGTATACGATAAAGTATGGAATTTTTCTGAAGGAATGGCAAGCGTAAAAAAAAATGACAAATATGGTTTCATCGATAAAACAGGGAAACTTGTGATCCCTTGCCAATATGCTGATGCTGATAGTTTCTCAGAAGGGCGGGCAAAAGTACGCATAGATAGATATTATGGTTTTATTGATAAAAAAGGAAAACTTGTAATTCCTTATCAATACGAGCGTTCTTGGGGATTCAAAGAAGGGCTTGCTGGTGTAGAAAAAAATGACAAATACGGTTTTGTCGATAAAACAGGGAAAGTAGTCATTCCTTATCAATACAACTCTGGCTTTTATTTTTCAGATGGTATGTGTATGGTAAGAAAAAACGATCAGTATGGCTTTATTGATAAAACTGGGAAAATAGTAGTTTGGCTTAAACCTAATCATCTGAAAACTCTACAGATTAGGAAAGAGTTATAAATGTTTTAAATTTAGGGTCAAAAATGCCTAGTTTACCTGCTTAT
>NZ_CANLRP010000060.1 GCF_947493425.1 uncultured Microscilla sp.
AATAATGCAAATCAATTGAATTTGTTCAAAAGTGTCTAATTGTCAACCCAAGGTCAACCTATTTCAGGCATGGACAAGTGTTTTACTCAAGGCAAACTTGTGGCTTGTTGCTAAAAGCTATGAGTGACTAGCTATCAGCTTCAGGCGACAAGTGTTTTACTCAAGGCTTGAACCACAGCTTTAAACTTGTGGCTTGTTGCTAAAAGCCTGAAGCTATTACTTCCTTATATTTTTCTCTGGAATATAGAAATGAGCCAAAAAGATTAGAATTTTCGTTCTATATTTGAAAGTTGGCAATTATACAATTAAAATAATGCTCAAAAGGTTAGACAAGTATATACTTAAGAAGTTTTTAGTTACCTTCTTTTTTGTGGTGATTATATTAATCTCTATTATAGTAATCATTGATATTACCGAAAAGATTGGGGACTTTAACAAGATGGATCAAACGGTTTGGCAAATCTTTACGAAGTATTACCTCAACTTTATTCCTTACTGGGCAAACTCCCTCAGCCCTATCCTCATATTTATAGCTACAGTATTTGTAACTGCCCGCCTTGCCACTCATACCGAAATCATTGCTATTTTGAGCAGTGGCGTAAGTTTTAAACGTATGCTGGTGCCCTACCTGCTGGGCTCTTCACTGATAGCAGTGCTCACCTTTTACCTCATTGGGTGGGTGATACCCAAAGCCAACCGGGTAAGGCTCAAGTTTGAAAATACCCACATCAAAGACAAGTTCTATTTTACTGACCGTAATGTGCACTTGAAAATAGCTCCCAATACCTTTGCTTACATAGAAAGCTACGACAATACCAGTCATGTGGGCTACAAATTTACTCTCGAAAACATCAGTGGCTTTGAGTATGACGGCAAAAAACAACAGAAAAAATTAAACAGTAAAGTAGAATGCCGACGCATATTGTGGGACAAAGACCGCAAAAAATGGGTCATGGAAAACTATAAAATTACGGAGTTTAACCAAGGGGATTCTCTCAACTATAAGATTACTTACGGGCAAAGCCTGGATACTTTGATGAATCTGAAACCATCAGATTTTGAAAGCAAGTACATGTTCAATGAACAGCTTACGTCTGATCAGCTGGAAGCCTACATTGCTGAACTGAAGCAACGGGGGGTAGGCAAACTGGAAACTTATCTGGTAGAACGTTATGAGAGAATGGCCTATCCTTTTGCCGTAATTATTCTCACTGTAATTGGAGTGATTGTGTCGAGCCGTAAAACCCGTGAAGGTGCAGGTTTACAAATAGCGGTAGGCTTTGGGCTTGCTTTTATTTATGTCATGCTGATTATGGTAAGCCGGAGTATTGGTAAAAATGGTGAGTTGCCTCCCTTGGTGGCCGCCTGGATGCCCAATATCTTATTTGCTTTGATTGGTTTATTTATGTACAAACGAGTGCCTAAATAGCATTTATACTTGGAACGGCATGGTTAACCGAAACCTGGTTATTCTAATGGTTGTTGTACCGATATACATCGGTATTCAAGCTCTCCGCTCATTGTTACGCTTCGCTTAATGGCATAAAATGGTTGTAACGGGATGCAAGCACGCGATGCGGTACAAAGATTGGAACCTAAAAACGGTTTTTTATCCCATTCACAGTATATTTACTCTAATTGCCCAGTTTTATTAAAAGTCTACCGACTGCACTAAGAAACCTGGCAGGTATAATCAAAAAAAATCCCGGATAAAGCCTGTACTTTATCCGGGAATCAATGCCTATCGTTTTTTAATGTAGTGCTTATTTACACTTAGTGCTTTTCAAAGCGTCGTTGCACCGTAAACTGGCGGTTGCTCAATTTGATAATATACACTCCGGAGGCAAGGTCGTTTACCCTCAATGACCACTGACGACTACCACGCGTCCAACGTCCTTGTTTGACCGTTTGCCCCGACACATTCACTACCTCCCACTTGATGTCCTCGGTAAGGCTTTTGGTAGACCCATTGGCAGGAAAGGAGATGTTTAATTGATCGGCAGCCGGGTTAGGAAATATGCTCCATTTACCCGCTTTCAAATCATCTACAACACCAGTGACCTGATTTTCATCATTGACATCGTTTTCACGACCGTTTGCCAGCACATCGCTTACCTCTGCCTGGTATATTTCTTTGGTTTCATAATCTGCCACAAACACCACCACCCGTAGGTTGTTGGGCGAAAGCCCTGTTACAGCGCTGTAGTTCCAGGTTTCATTCAATGTTTGGCTATTGCCTACCACCCAAGACTGCGCCCGGAAGGTACCTGCTGCATCAGGCAACATTTTGCGCACCGCATTGTAGTAGTTATTGCCCTCAATGTTAATGGTGTCTTCTATTACGGCAATGTGCATCACCACCTTGCGGTCAAGTGCTTCGATGGCGTTTACAGTAGCCGAAACGGTCAAAGTACCATTGGTAGCTGTAGCCTGGCTTATATTAATTAAGAAAGGAGCCGCGCGTAAAGTACGCTGAGCAAAAGCCGTGTCTACCCAGGTGCCCACATAACTCCCGGTAATTGACTCATCTCTTACTTGCCCGTCAAGGGTAGGACGAGGTACTTCACGTATGCCGTAATGAAACGCCCGACCACTGGGGTCTTTTGGGCTTTGGTTATTGATAGCGTCGTTGCCCGGAAAAGCCGTATGGTAGTGAATATTAATCGCCTCGGCTTTGCTGTTGGCATAGGCATGGGTAGTGGCATCCAAGGTAGCGGCGTTGGTTACAGCCTGATTGATAAAGTACTCCATCAACACCAGGCGGTTTCGGTTATTGACTTGGAAATTGTCAAAAGCAAACCCATCGTATTTTACGTCGGGGTTATTGTCGGCGTTGCTGCCAAAAGCCACCCTAAACCTTACGATGCGGTTGGTTATGTTTTCGGCAATCATTTTTTGCAGCACAGCATCTAAGCCAAAACGCGCCCTTTTCCACCCCAGGGTAGTAATTGTGCTTTGGGCATTGCCCGACCAACCTTGCCCATCGCCGTTGGAGGTAGTAAAGTCATCGCCTGGCTTGCCCAAAATAGGTTTGGTATTGTACCAGTCTAATCCTTGATTTTGCTCCCCTACCCTATGCCAGGTAGCTCCATCATCCACGGTATACAACAATACCACCCCGTCGCCTCCCCGGTCGGTATCCGACCAGTAATCAAACGATACCATGGGGCGGTTCAAGGCATTGATGTCAAAACAAGGGCTTTCTACATACGATTGCTCGTTGGCGTTGTAATTGGCAATGGTATCTGTTTTAGCCGGGTTGTCGCTGTTATCGGTCACCCAGGCATTGCCTTTATCCGCCGGAATGTGTTGGGCAATCCCCGCTGGCGTTTTTACCTTCCAACTGGTACTGTCTTTTTTCAAGCCTGATACATCTACCCAACCGTGAGAAATCCAATTGGCGGCTCCTGAAGTAAAGTCTTGGATGTAAGGGGTATTGGGGCTTACGGCAATCACCGGGAAAATATCGATGCGCTTACGCAAAGTATAAGAGGCTATCCCATCTTTGGTGGTCACGGTGAGCGACACAGGATAAGTACCTGGGGCTGCATAACTATGCAGGGGATTTTGTACAGTAGAGGTATTTCCGTCGCCAAAGTCCCACGCCCAACTAGTCAAATCATCGGTAAGCGAAGTAGAGACATCGGTAAACTGGGTAGGTGTACCCAAACACTTGCCTTTAAAGGTAAAGTTTACATTATAGCTCTTGGTAATGGTAGCCTGACAACCCGAAGTATTGGCGATGACCACCTCGTAGTTATGAATCACGGTATTGTCGGGGCTGCTCAATGTTTTCAACGGATTTTGTGCCGCAGCACTCGTTCCATCTTTAAAGTCCCACGCCCAGCTGACGCTATTGGTAGCAGCAGAGGTATACTGCAGCTCAGGTTTGTCATAGTCTTTGGTGCTGGTAATGCGGATATTTTCCGGGGCAGGCACCACATTAAAACTCACCACGACACTGGTGTCTTTACAATTGTTGGCGTCTTCGTAACTGTAGGTGATTTTGTAAGTGCCTACGCCATTCAAATCATTTTTAGTATGGAAACTGGCAGAACTAAACTTATACTCAAACGAACTAGGCGCCTCTTGCCAAATACGAAACTCTCCATTGGCAGGTACTGGTGGGCTTTGGTTGTTTACCAGGCGAGTTAAAGCGACGTTGCCTTTGTCCAGACAAAAAACATCGCCATCGTTTATACCCGCAAAAGAGGCTTCTGAGGGCTTGTTGGTAGTAATGGTATAGGTCAGGCTTGATGAACACTTATTCAACCCGGTTTCTGCGTGTACAAAAGTCACCTCGTATTTACCCGCAGGCAAGGTGGTGATTTTTAACTGATCGTCGGGCAAGGTAGTTTCTACACTGGTGCCCAGGTTTTTTAGCTTGATATAATCTTGCGCGGTTCCTAAAGTTACCGTGTTGGCTCCTCCCCCTCCGGCTGGGGTTACCTTGGCCACCAGGCTAATGTCGTTGGTGTTGGTACAGTAAGAGGCATTGTTTGTAATGCCCTCTACTTCAAGCGTAGGAGTAGCCGTAATCACCAGGTCTTTTTCGGGGGTAGTAACAGCACAAGAGCCCACTGTATAGGTGTAATATACTTTGTAGGTTTTGCCCGCAGTAAGGGTACTTAAATTGATGCTATGGACTGCCGCACCAAGACTGGTAATATTGGCGCCATCTTTTATCGAAAAAGTTCCGTTTTGTGCTTCCAAAGCAGTAGGAGAACCTCCATTGACTGTAGGAGCCAACTGTAAGGTATTGCCAACCCCGTTGCAATAAGTGCTGGCAGCAATATTGGCAAAGTCTATAGTAGGAGGCGCCAATACTTGAATGGTAATCAGGGATGATTCCTTAGAACAAACATCGGTATGCGCAAACTTGATGCGGTGAGTGCCTACGCCTAACTGCTGAGGGTTAAAAGTATGGTTGATGTTGCTTATTTTGTTGCTGCTGTTGAGTACTGTAGTAAAAGGACCATTATCGGTGCTCAGATAAAACTGTACTTCTTTGGTAATAATGCTGCTTCGGTTTTTCAGGGTAAAATTAAAGTCGGTGCCTTGGTTGTTACAATAGCTAGTGGGCGCATTGGGGTCGGTAACAGCAATGCTGAGCTCTAAACCAGGGTAAATGGTGACTTGAGTAGACTCGTTTTTGACAACATTCGTGAGGGCGTTGGTAACCGTATGGCGGCAAACGTGGTTGGCAGTGACGTTGATGGTGACTACAGTAGGGGTAGTAATGGTGCCTACCGCCCCTGGGTTGAAGGTAAAAGTACCACTCGATGAATTGACACTGGTAATAAGCCCCGAAGTAGGCGAAGAAACCGAATAAGAAGAAGACTGGAGGGTATTCAGAAAAGCACAAGAGGCTGATATTTCAGACTTACCAGTATTTACTTTAGCCGCAAACGAGGTGTTTTCTTTGCAAATATTGATGGGCAAAGGGTCACTAGGACCGTTGTTTAGTTGAATCAAAGGCTCAAGCTCGGTGACGTCTATGTCAATATTGTCGGTGTTTTCGCAATTGGTTGTGCCGTTTTTGTAGGTATACACCACGTTGTAAGTTTGCCCGGTAGCCAGCCCGTTAGAGTCAAAAATATAGGTACTCGCCCCGGTTTGTTTTACCCCAGGCCCGGTAAATACACCTCCGGTGGGGTTTCCGCTAAGGGTAGTGGTGCTTCCGGTAGTTACCACAGTAGCGCCCGACGAGGCAGTGACTGTAGGTTTGGGGTGTACGGTAAAGTCCTGGTTGGGCGAAGAAGTTACCTGACAGCCCCCATTGGCGCCCGATGCGGTACCTACCACCCTCAAACTATAATTATTGGCAGGCAGGTTGGCTTTGGTAGTAAAGGTACCACCCGTGACGGTGCCCTCAGCGGCCGTGACGGTGGCAAACCCTGAGCCTTTGTCGATCTGAAAAACGTAGCTACTGGCTCCAGTAGCAGTGTAAGAGAGGGTTTCGCCCCGGCATATTTCGTTAGAAGCCGCATTTCTGATCAACGATACCGTAGGGGGTTCGTGCACGGTTACGGTCACCGTTTTGACCGCACTATAGCAACCATTGTGTTCGCGGCGGGCATAATAAGTAAGGGTAGTGGCGGTGGTGGGCTCTACCCCAATGAGGGCATTGCTGCCAATGCTTTCGGCACCATTTTGCACCAACACCTCGTTTCCGGTGGCCACTTGGTTGGTCAGGGCAAGGTCGGAGTACCAATTGGTGGTGCCCGTGCCTCCGTTTACGTTGAATTTGTCGGCGGCAGTAAAAGTAGCACCTACGCATATATCTACATTGGTAAGCCCGGTAAGGTTAAGATCGGCGGGGGAAGTTTTGGAGCCATAAGTAGCCAAAGGAGAAGCCGCAGACTCGCTCAAACCAGTAAAAACCCCATCGGTGGTGATGCCGCCGGGGTAGATTGCCTCGCTTGCCACTGCCGTAGCAGACAATGCCCTTACCTGCAAGCCCGAAATGGTGATGGCGTCTAGTTTGTCATTTTTTAACAAGTCAAAAGTAATGTCAAAATAATACATAGCTCCCGTATTAATGACCTCGGTAGTGCTGATAGACTTGATATTGGTGCCCGAGGTATTGGCAGCAACGCTTACCGAACCCGGTCCGGTTTTGAACTCAAAATTGGTGGTATTGGCGGTCCTTACCCTTAATACAACGTTCATAGCTAGATCAGTGTCATTGTTAGGGTTGGTATCCGTAAAACTATCGTTGGTGGTTTCGTAAATGGTGATGTTGGGCAGGGTGACAAACTGCCCGTCTTTGCAGAGGGCGGCGGTGCCGGTAAAGTCGGGTGCCGTAATGACCACATTGCCCGCGGCGGCGGTGGGTTTGAGTAGGGGTAAAAAATGGCCGGAGGGCAAGGCAGGCAGGTTAGGAGGGTTCACCACCTGAGGGGTTGCCCGCCACCAGGAAGACCGGATAGCCGGATGGGTTTGTAACCATAACCCTATGATGCCTGCCAGGGCAAGCAAGGTAAAAGATGCCTGTGTTTTGGATAAAGTCAACGTTTTCATAGATGTGTACAAAATAATAAACAATAAAGATGATTTAATAAATTGATTGCTTAAGGTGGTGGAACCCGCCCTCTTTGATGGGATTGGGTGACCAAAAGTAACCCCTTCTTTTTGAAGGAATAAAAAATTGAGGGGAACTACTTCAAATATACTACATTTGGGGCAATGAAACGGATAAAATTTCGCGGTTTTTATGGGCAAGGTAAGTTTTTAGCCAAACCTCTCCCATTGCCCTGCAAGGGCAGCCAGGGTAATGCAGGTGGGGCAACACCTGCTTTACTTCCTGGTTATCAATCAGTTGACTAACACCTACCCACATACTGACCATAAGTCAGTGTTTTTTGAGGGCGTGCCAGTACCACCTCCAGCCATGGACAAATCTGACCCAACCGCTTTGGCAATGCCTTAGCTAGGCGCAAATACCTGCCTAAGAGGTACTTAAGGCAGGTGGGCGTGTAAAAAAGCCAAAAAAAAGTATGAAATTTCGCGAAAGACGTATCTTTGTAGGTAGGAAACCAATTTTAATCAAACCTAAAATACTGACAAAGTATGCAACAAACACAATTCTACAACGCACAAAGGTTATGGAGTATCTTGATGGCACTCTGCCTGCTGGCTCCCCTGCAACTGACCGCTCAAACTGCCTTGATATTAAAAGATACTGTGGGCACTAAAATAGACGGCACGGGTGATGGAGAACTCAATGCCCCTAAAAAGATAGTCTTCAACGATGATGGTAGTTTTTGGGTGGTAGACGCAGGCAACGACCGGGTGCAAAAGTTTGACAAAGACGGCAAGTTTGTCACAAAATTTGGCACCCCTGGCGCGGGCAATGGACAGTTTAGCTCTCCTTATAGCATCACCAAAGATAGCCAAGGGAATATTTATGTGACTGATTCAGGCAATGACAATGTCCAAAAGTTTGACAAAGACGGAGGACATCTAAAAACATTTGGCGGCAATGGCACTACAGACGGGAAATTTGAATCTCCCAGAGGCATTGTGATAGACGCTTCAGGCAATATCTATATAGCCGATGGACCTAACAACCGCATCCAGAAGTTTGACAAAGACGATAATTTTGTAAGTAAGTTTGGTACTGCAGGTACAGGAGATGGGCAGTTTGACTTCCCAGACGAAATGGCGATGGATGCAGACGGCAACCTGTATATAATAGATAGGAATAACAAAAGGGTGCAAAAGTTTGACAAAGATGGAAAATACCTAGCTCAATTTGGTGGCGCAGGCACCACCGATGGCAAATTTGATAATATTCAAGGAATTGCCATTGACAAAGACGGATTTATATATGTAGGCGAAGGCGGTACCAGAGACATTATTCAAGTATTTGACAGCAATGGAAACTTTAAGACCAAGTTCAACTCTAACAATGAGGCAAACGGCAACAAAGTAGAAACCCACCTTACCTTTGATGCCAACGGACAATTATACATCAGTGAAACTATTGGAGACAGAATCAGAATCATGGCGCCCGCCCAAGAAATCAACCTCAAAGCAGGCACGACTGCAGTAGCTTCGGGAAGCACGGTAGATTTTGGCAGTGTGGTGGTGAGCCAGTCGAGCGATAAAACTTTCACTATTGAGAATTTGGGCGGCATAGATTTGACTTTGAGTGGTACTTCGGGCAGCCAGGTGGCAGTGAGTGGTACCAATGCTACTGACTTTGTGGTGACCCAAACCAGTGTAACCGATAAAATTACTGGGTTTAGCAACGTTACGTTTAGCGTAAGCTACAAGCCTGCCGGGTTGGGCGCCAGCACCGCAGCTTTGACCATTAGCAGCAACGATGCCGATGAGGGTACGTATACGATCAACCTCACGGGCACTGCTACCAGCAATGTAACCGGGGTAAGCCCCGACTTGAAAGAGGGCATCTTGACGGTAGGCCCTAACCCTACCCAGGGCAAGCTGCACTTGAGCATTGAAGGCAAGGCTTCGGGCAATATCAGCTACCAGGTAGTAAATATGCAAGGACAAACTGTAGCAAAGGGTGCTCCACGTAAGGGAAGCATTGATATGGGCTCGTTGCCTGCGGGTAATTATGTGTTGCTGTTGCAAATTGGCGATGAGCAGGTGGTACGTAGAATTCAAAAAAAGTAGGCTAAATTATATTATATGGTTATATGGTTTTATGGTTCGCGAAGCGGGGCTTTTTATACTAGGATTAAAGTGATTTTAGGATTTACAGGATTAGCTGAAGCTGAGCTCAGCACAGCAAAGCTGTAGCTTCGATTGATTAATGTTGGTATTCAGACAATTAGTCAAAATCCATCCTCAAAACCATTTTTGTTTAAGTATAACAGTAAAGCCACGGACTTCTGCCGCAAGTTGCTACTTGAAGCTTGTTGCTTAAAGCTTGTAGCTATAAAAACTATCACCCAAAAGAAATTTAACTCATGAAAAGAACACATATATTTTTAGTTTTGGTGGCAATGGTTGCCGTATTTTCTCAAAGTTGCAAAAAGAAGAATGACAACCCCGCCCCTACCATCGAAAACCCAGAGTTGCTCAAAGCCTGGAAAGTAAGCCAGGCGTTGGAAGGCACCCTGGACGTAACGGCTGAGTTTAGCCAATACCGCCTGACCCTTGCCGATGATGGCACTACCAAAAGCTATACGTTGGTAGACCGCACCGGCACCTCTAGTACGGGTACCTGGGCTTTGTCTACCGACAAAACCACCCTCACCCTTACGCCTGCCAGCGGCACCGCGGTTACTTATAGTTCGGTGAGCTTTAGTGCGTCTGAGCTGAAGTACCAGGGCAGCACTACAGGCAAAGGTGGTTCGGTGACCATTAACTTTGTATTGGTACCCGCCTAAACCAGGCTTTAGCCAATCACCAGGCATTTGAACCCATGACACCGCCCTTCTCAAAATAGAGGAGGGCGGTTTTTTATTGCCTTATTTTGGAGTAAAATAGTTGACATTATAAACATTTTGTTTACATTTGAAATATATACAACCACACTTATGAAATGCCGTACACAAAACCAAGGTTCGGAAAGAAATATTTATCTTTACATCAAGCACTATACAATAAGTTATGAAACAAATACAAAACGAACAAGATCAAACACCGCAAAACCAGGCACCCCAACAACAGCGTCGTACTGATGACTCTCATAGAAGTAAGCACAAGCCCCACAAGGCAAAGCAACGCCCGATAGACAGGAGCAAGCCCAAGCCTCACCAAAGCCACCAGCAACCCGTGGGCACCAGCGACTATACCCAGCAGAAAGAAGAGCAAGGGCAAATGCCGGTAAAAGGCGACTTGAAACTGCTGAACTGGAAAGTAGCCGAGCGGCCATTGGGCAAACACTGCAAACTATCGGTAGACTGCGCCATACTATATGCAGGCAAACCTTCGGTAGAGTATGGCATACTCAAGTCGAAAATGGGGAGCGCAACCGTGGCTGAAGCCAATATGAGTAAAAAAGGAGCCGCTTTGGGTAAGTATTCGCGCAAACTGCTCGAACTCGACCTCAGCAATGGAGGCGTAATACTGGCAGATGGGGTAACATTAAGTGCGGGGATCAACCTGTTTGAGTTTAAAACTTCGCTCAGCGATATAAAAGGACTCAAGTCTAAAAATAACAAAATAGGCAAAGGAGTAGCAGGCATGGGGTTTGACATGGACTTTGCCAGTTTGTCTATCAAGGCAGCCTGCGAAGTAAGCAAGCAAACCCAAGGCAATGGATTGGTACGCCTGATAGCAGGTATGCCTGGCATAGAGTACGCCGTTGCTCACGACTTGCCCCTGAAGTTTCAGGTGGAGTTTAAGTTTTCGTTGCTGGGACCCGACCTGGATTTGCTCAAAAAACAAAAGCAGCTCTACAATGCCCTTGACAAAAAAGCTACAGAAGTAGAAGGGCAAGCTCAACAACTCGAAAGGGTGAAGCAACAACAAAAAAACAACCAAAAGCTGCGCAAAAGAATAAGAAACCTGGAACGCAAGGCCGCCCAAATGAGTAAAAATGACCAAAAGGCCATTGCCACCTATAGAAAAGAACTAGAAGCCTTGAACAAAGAGTATGCGGAGTTTGTAAAAGCCCGCCAACATACTGCCCTGCTCGACACCAAAGGGGTGCCCTTGAAAGACCGCCCCGCCAAAACCATCTATTACGACAACCCCCACATAGGCAAAACCACCACCGAACAAAGCCAGTTTGTAAAAGGGCAAATACAAAAACTTGAGCAACAAAAAGCCACCAACAGCGCCAGCCTAAAACGCTACGCTGGACTAGGCGATAAACCTCCCAGCATACAAGCACTTACTGCACAAGGCAAAGTCATTAAAGCAGAAATTGCCCTTGAAAAGGCCAAGCTCAAGCAGCTCACTACCGAACTGAACCAAACGGCTAAAGAAATAGCTGAAGTGGGTGCCAAATACGAAACCAAGCTGGGGCGTAGGTTGGGCAAAGATTTGATGGCCAAGGCCGGACGCAGGTTGGCACAACTCAACCTGATAGCCGAAGTAGTAGAAGCCCTGGCGTTTTTGCTGGCTTGGGCAATGGCTCCCGAAAGACTGACTTCTATATTTAGCGGTAAAAGTTCGTCAGACGGCACTGCCTTGCTTACCTTGATGGTGCAAGACCGCATGGAAGGCGACAAAACCCATAGCGTAAACGGCACCACCGACATACGCAAATCAAGCCAACACGGTACCAGCAAAGAGGTGCTGGGCGGAGTCACCACCGACAACCCCAATGCCCACCGCAACGACAAGGGCAAACGCAAAATCGTGTTTAACAAAAAAGCCGAAGAACAGAAAAAAGCCAATGGCAAAATAACCCAATTACTAAAAATACTGGACACCCAACCCCAGGCAAGAAAATTATGGGGTGCCATGTTAGCAAATGCGGTATTGAAAGGGCAACATACCTCGCTTATGAAAGAATTTACTGCGCAACACGCCCACGAATTGGTACGTATTGCCCAACGGTACGGCAACAAACTCGACCTTATAGAAGTAACGAACAAGCATAACCGAGCCACTACCGACAAAGGTACTACCATGGACGACTACTTGGCGAAGCTAGAGGGGGTTTGTGCCCGCACCCTGGACCCTACCATAAAAAAGGGCCAAGAAGATAACCCCAAGGTAGACCGCGAAAACCAACACGTGGTGCATGATAAAGGGCTGGAGAAGGAGAAAAAGCCTTTAACAGGAGAAGCGAAAAAAGGCAGAAGTATATCTAAAAACACTGTCAATTATAAACCTAAAGGTCGTTACATCATAGAAGGAGTAGATAAGTCTTCTTATGCTATAGATTCAGAGCTTATCCTTAGGTTTTATGGTACTTACCACGGACAAAAGGCAGATTTTAATGGTATAAAAGTAGTAGTGGTAGAGTCACCTCGAACAGTGAAAGGCACACGTTATGTAAGAGTTAAATTTCCCTATGATCAGGAAGTGGTAATTCAAAAAATCAATAAAAGCGTTTACTTTACCCCCGATTTAGGCAGTTTTTATGTGAAAATTAATTAACCCAATGAAATATACTAAACTAAAAAATTATAGCTTATGTATCCTGTTGTTGCTTTTGCCCGTTTGGGCAAAGGCTCAACGCTCCATAGAGTTTACCTGGCAAAAAGAGCAAGAATACCGGGCAGGCAAACGCTATACTGAAGAAAAACATTATAAAAAGGGCAAATTGCACGGTGTGTATAAGAAGCTAGATGCAACAGACAATGTGGTAACTAAAGGTTGTTATGTGGTAGGCAAACGACACGGCAAATGGCGGGAGATGATCACAATGTATGGTACTTATCATTATATACAATATACTTATCGTTATGGGACACTAAAAAAAATATATGAATACAAAGGTTGGGGAGAAAAAAAAGATTCCATAAAATATGTAACCCGTTGGTATAACCTAACACCAGATACCAGAAATTATACAATGCATGAAATTTTATGGGATGTAAAATACCTAGGGAAAAAAAACGAAGAAGAAATATATATAGTTAAAAAAGGAATAACAGTTTACCATAAAATAAAGCGTTGGGACAAGGGAATACCTTGGGAAATAGAAGAAAAAAAAGCCTTATATGACCAAAATGGCAATAGCTTAGGCTTAAAAAAACATGGTTATTGGGCAATATGGAACGAAGACGGCACCCTGCAAAAAGAAACCTGGTATGACATGGGCAAGCTCTTGCGGCAAAAGCGGTATGAGGGGGGCAAGTTGGTAGAGGATAAAAAGTATTCAAAACTAAGGCGATGATTATACTTATTACTATAAATGTGGTATTATGGATATGGCAAGCTACCTACAAAGGTAATAGTGAAACTCCTTTGTCTATTACTTTTACCGCTTATGCCATTTCTTTAGTGATAGCGGGTGCACTGGTGATGGTATATTTGCAGCCTGTTGTATTTATTTTATATATAGGCATAGTGCCCATAGTAATACATGGGTTAATATACCTACACCTGATATACAAAAGTGATACTATAGAGCACGCAAAACAAATACTAAAAAACTACGGCAGGGCTCAAGAGAATACTCAACCTGATAGCATCGAACTATCTCCAAAAACCAAGTATCTCCATGAGCAAGTAGCATTTTTGCACGAAAAAAAAAAGCGGCTTCATAACAATGTAAAAGCAGCCATAGGGCAAAAAAAGGTTTTGCTAAAGCTTTCACCCCACAAACGTTTACCACATATTCAGGGGCATATCAAACAGTTGAAACAAGTACAAGATCAATTAACTACTTTAGAGCAAGCGTATGATGATTTTGCTCAATTAGTCAAGTCAGTGTATGACCAAAAGCTCATTTCGACCACTTCTCACCAAGCACTATTAAAAGAGGTAGGGCTTTATCAAGCAGCAATTGTGTTATTACAAAAAGAAAGGCGTGATTGTGTAGAAGCATTGAACCAACTGAGACCTACAGTAGAAAAACCTGCGTCTTATTATTTACACCAACAACATAAGCAACAAAAGCTAAAACCATCAAGAAAACTCAAACGACTTGATAAACAGGCAAGTACTTTATGGCAGTCGTTTGACTTACAAAACGAAGAAGTATTTTGGAAAGCATACAATGCTATGATTGGCCTGGCTCGAAACCAACAAGCACATATACAACAAACAAGTAAGTAGTTTTTGTAATCATTGCACTCGCCTTGGGTATACGCAGTGACCTATTACCCCGATATTTCGCCTATGGAGGGCTTACGTAAAATATACAGGTATAATTCGCCTTTCAACCATAGAATGCTGAGCGAATATGGGCTAAAGCCCACGTTTAGCGTGAATATGAAAACTTTTGAAGAGTTTTGGCTCAAGCACAAAGCCCAACTACAAACCGGGCAAGGCTACGACTGGAACATAGACCCTGGACAAAGGGTATTTATCGATCTGAAAGTGATTAGTTTTAAGCGTATAAGAGAGCTGGCAGAAAATGAGAAAAACCTCAGCGATGAGCGCTACCGCAAGGCTACTCCCTGGGAGGTGTGGCTCAGAAAAAACATAGACCAAACTGCCTGGGACGATTTGGTCAATATGGCTTTTGACGATGCCGTACAGCTACAGCTGCCCCCTGGTGGCAAAGACCCTGACGGTGAGCCCAAGAAAGTTATTTACCCATTGGATGCGGTGAACCGCCATGAAAGGCCTGAAGAAAAGTATAATAAGACTTATTATGGGGAGGATATTTATCAATTGGATAAAGAAGGGGAAGCTGATCCAGATAACTCTACCAGTCTGGTATCACAAAACCCGATTCTAGCCCGTGGAAAAGTAATGAGTAGAAAGTATGTAGTGAGTGAACATAAAGGTTTTTATTATGATCAGGAAGATTTAGAAAGAAAATATTGCTATTACCCTGTAACTCTTGTTAAGACCAATAAACAAGCTGTACATTATATCTACAGGGTGCAAGCAAAACAAGCAGGAAATATGTCTCGAAGTCAAGTAATGAATAGTCAATACCTTTATCTAAAGAAATAGTTGAATGAAAAAAGTAACTTTATCAATATTCCTAATTATCCAAATATCTTTTTTGTCTTGTAAGCCCATCAAAGATAATAAAGCTATAAAAAAAAATGGCTTCAAGGGGGTACACAACCTACAGTCGTTAAATAACCTGATAGTACGCTGTAATGTGTATCAAAAGAAACAGTCTGACAATACCCTAATTCAAATACAAAAAAGGTTTAAAGGAGAGCCTGCTACTTTGAAGAAAGTAGTTAGGCTTAAAAAAAGCACCTTAAATTTGATGCAGTTTATCAATAAATTAAGGGTAAGTTTGATAAAAAATGCTGGGCAAGGTATTAATGAAAACACTCATACTTTGATGACACCTCATGAAAAACAAAAAGTGAGACAATACATGGTCATAGAAAAAAACGCTTATGTACTAGAAAAAAAACTAAATAACTATGTGTCATTTATCAATAAAGAATATCAAGAGTTTGGTATACCTAAAATGCTTTTGATAGCGAAAGGAAATGAGCATAATATCTTGTATAAAGATGACCCTATTAAGTCTAAACAAAAGTTTGTTGAACTCTATTTTGAGAATACTCCTGTTATTTTGGCACTTGCTTATTTGAGTTGTTTTCAAAACACTGTCCTTCGTTACGAGGAAGAGGTTTTCAAATACATGATATTAAGTTTGGTAGATAAGAAGTAAAAGCAAGATAACGCAGTGGCTCAAGTAGTCGCTGCGTTTTTTTGTGGTAAACATTATCAATGCTTGCTCAACCTGCCCCCACAGGCAAAGCCCCCGATGGTGAGCCCAAGAAAGTGATTTACCCGTTGGATGCGGTGAATCATCATAAGGCACCTGAGGAGAAGTATAACAAGACGTATTATAAAGCTGGGTAGAGTACTACCCAGCTTTATAATCATATTTTTTTGACAAATCGCCGTTTTATTTTCTAAAAACGTTTTTATGAAAAACCTACTTGATAAGCTTCTCTTGATGGTACTTGGCTTGGCTTTATCGCCCTTGCAAGGCTGTCAACCTTCTGCCCAACACAATTTTATCATGGCTAAAGACACTTGCTTTAGAAATAGCCTGCCAATCAATCCGACAATTAAATACGGCATGGCAACGGGTCAGGACAATTTCCAATATCCGCATATCTACAAATCTTTACTACATATGCCAGGGGTAAATATCATTAAAGATTCGATGGCTTTTTTATCAAGAGATAAAGAAATAAGGATTACACACTGGAAAGCATCCAGTGCTGAGGGACGCCATAAAAAGTTGATGAAAGAAGTACTTACCTATAATGATTTAGCAAAGTTTAATGACTATGTAGCAACACAAAAAATGTTTATAGCAGACTCCAGTATGCAAATAAAAAGTAATGTAATGTATAAAAATTGCAAGCATCCTCACTTTATTATGCAAGGCGCTACAAAAACACATCATTATTTTATGAAAACCGAGCTAAGTGGTTTGCCATTAATCAAAAACAAAGTGTTGAAGAATTGTTTGATACGTTTTCCTAAAAAGCTAAAAACAAAGTACTGGGGAACTGTACATCAGATGTTAGCCAAAACTGGATACATACAAACTGATACTGTAAAGTTAAAGCAAAATTTGGCAGAAGTAGCTTTAGAAGAAGCGTTTTACAAATATATAGAGGAAGAAGGCGCCAACTTACCTTTTAGTTTTACAGTATCGATGGATGCTTGTTTTAAAAACAAAATTAAACCTCATCAAGGTATTAAATATCATTCAGTTTTTGATACACTTTATGCCTACCGGGTACCTGTCATCAACAACTCATCTCCAAAAACTTACGCAAACAAACAATTGTCAGATTATCAGATGTTTTCTTCACCTGATAGCAAAGTATTGGTTACTGCCTGGCACGGGCATGCTGTCTTAACTGACCAAAAAGATAGAAAAGGTTATATAAATACGGCCCCTTGGACACATACGTACTTAGGCTTAAAGGTATTTAATAACATGGCAATAGGTCATCAAGTGTTTAGCAATGATAAAACAGTAAAAGTGGTTAAAAATGTAATGTATGAGAAATGTAATAACCCACACTTTATTATGCAGGGTGAAAATGAACAGCACATTTATTTACTTAAGAGTGAATTGAGCAATGTACCAATTGTAGGCAAACCAGTGATAAAAACCTATTTAATACGGTTGGCAAAAGATGCTACTGATAAATATTGGAATACTGCCCACCAAATGCTACAAGAGTTCGGGTATGATGCACCTAAAAAAGTGCAGGATTAGTCAGTTTGCTTTGGGTGGGCTACTGCCATCAACTTTACGCTGGTGCCTGCCTAAACTACGTTCTGGAAGAAAACCAGGCATTTGGATCAATAAAAAACCGCCCTTCTCAAAATAGAGGAGGGCGGTTTTTTATTGCCTTATTTTGGAGTAAAATAGTTGATATTATAAACATTTTGTTTACATTTGAAATATATACAACCACGCTTATGAAATGCCGTACACAAAACCAAGGTTCGGAAAAAAATATTTATCTTTACATCAAGCACTATACAATAAGTTATGAAACAAGCACAAAACGAACAAGATCAAACACCGCAAAACCAGGCACCCCAACAACAGCGTCGTACTGATGACTCTCATAGAAGTAAGCACAAGCCCCACAAGGCAAAGCAACGCCCGATAGACAGGAGCAAGCCCAAGCCTCACCAAAGCCACCAGCAACCCGTGGGCACCAGCGACTATACCCAGCAAGTAGAGCAACCACAGGAGCCAACCCTCCCGGTGGGTCTTACCGGAGACATTACTTTGTATAAATGGGTCTTTTTGGAAACCGACACCACTCGTGGTGGCAAAAAGCTGCCCTTTAAGCTGAGCGGCGAGGTGGCTATCATGATTCCTAAGCGTACTACCCAACCCATACCCACGGGTACGACGCTCGACAAGTATGTAAAAGCGTCGCGTTCGGGTGGGGGCACCACCATCAAAGAAGTGCACAGCCCCAAGGGGCAAAAAACCCTGGGTAAGTACTCTAGCAAGTTGTTTGACCTGAACACCCAAGAGGCGGTAATGGGCGGGATTAAGCTCAAGTTGAGCGCGGGCTTTATGGAGTTTAAAACCTCGATGAAAGATGCCAAAAAACTGAAAACCAACCCCCAAAACAACCTCGCCAACGGAGTAAACCCCCACACTGCTCGCGTAGGCAAGGGGGTCATGGGCATGGGCTTTGACTTTGACCCCTTCAATATATCGTTGAAAGTAACGGGCAGGCTCCACAAAAACAGCCCCCAAACCGAAATATTTGGGTTTATATCGAATTTGCCTTTGGTAAAGCAGGCATTGGCATCGGGCATTACCATAGACATAGTAGGGGCGCTCAAAATATCGCCTACTATAGGGTTTATGGAGTATGGCAAAATAAAAGCCCAAAAAGAAGCCCTCAAAAACCTGGAAACCAGCAAACGCCAGCAAATAAAGCTGGAGGCCGAAGCAAGTACCAACCCCGCCAAACAAAGCAGGTTAAAAAAACTAGGCAAACAACGCCACGCCCTAAACAAAGAGATAAAAAAAGACCCTAAGCTACGCCAACTCATGGAAGACCTGAAAGCACAACAGAAAAAAATAGACCAACTCAACCAAGACCATAAGCAGGTGAGACAAAGCCGAAAAGACCTGGCCAATACTCCGCGTAAAAAATGGCAAGAAGTACCCAAAAAAAAGTTTGGGCAAGCGGTGCGCCAAGACGTAAACCTGACCTCGATAGACCGCACCATAGAACAAAATAAACTAAAGCGGCTCAAAGCCCAAATGCGCGCCGAAGAAAACAAACTGGCTAAAAAACTAGGGCTAGGCGCCGACATACCCTCGCAAAAACAACTGATAGCCCAACAAGCCCAATTGCGTAAGAAAGCCAAAAACCAGGCTGCAGAACTAAACAAGCTCAAAAAAGAGGTAAAACACCACCTGAGCGAAGTAGAGCACATGGCGGAGGAATATAGCACCAAATACGGCAAAAAAATGGGGGCAAGGGCAGTGCAATTCGCCCGCGTGGTGGCACACCTCAACCTTGCCATGGACACTATAGACGGCTTGGCGCTGTTGCTTGCTTTTTTGATAAAGCCCGACCGTGCCACCCACATTTTTAACAGCAAAAACACCATAAGCGCCACCGATATGCTGCTACTACTCGCCCAAGACTTGCCCGAAGGCGACCAGGAAAACAGCGCCCACGGCACCACCGACTGGCGCAAAGCAGCCACCAACGACCAAAACAAGGCAGGCAAGGGCAAACCAGCCGCCCGCAACCGACAAGAGGCAAGCGGCGACACTGTAGTGGGTAATGGTAAAACCAGCCCCACTAAACCCCAAGACAAGCACGGCAACGGCAACCGCGAAGAGATAATGAAGGTAGTTTTTGCGAACCTCCACGCCAAAGCCTTGTGGCAAACGATGCTCGCTGAGGCGATTTTACGGGGAACCCACGACGCTTTTTTTGCCGACTTTACCCTGCAACACGCCCAGGCATTGGTGCGTATTGCCCAAAAGTACGGCGATGAACTAGACATAAGCAAAACCGCCCAGGAGTATAGCCAAGCTGCCCAAAAAACCACTAAAGGCACTATGGACGACTACCTGGCGAAGCTAGAGGGGGCTTGCGCCCGCACCCTGGACCCCAGCATAAAAAAGGGCAAAGAAGATGACCCCAAGGTAGACCGCGAAAACCAACATGTAGTGCATGATAAAGGGCTGGAGAAGGAGAAACAACCTTTGAGAGGTAAAGCAAACAAAGTTAGGGGCATACCTAAAAACACAGTAAATCATAAGCCCAAAGGGCGTTATATTATAGAAGGAGTAAGCAAAGCTTCTTACGCTGTAGGTACAGAGCTTGAACTAAGTTTTTACGGCACCTACCATGGACAAAAGGCTGATTTTAGTGGTATAAAAGTGATAGTGGTAGAAACACCCAAGGAAGTAAAAGGGATAAAATATGTAAAAGTTAAATTTCCGTATGATCAGGAAGTGGTAATTCAAAATATCAATAAAAGTGTATATTTTACGACTGATTTAGGGAGTTTTTATGTCAAGATCAATTAACATAATGAAAAAAGTACTATTGATAGCATGGTTGCTTTTGCCCGTTTGGGCAAAAGCCCAACGCTCCATAGAGTTTACCTGGCAAAAAGAGCAGGAATATCGGGCAGATAGGCAATACACTGAGGAGAAACACTACAAAAAAGGAAAACTGCATGGGGTGTATAAAAAACTGGATAACCAAGGTAATCTAGTAACCAAAGGGTGTTATGTGGCAGGCAAGCGTCATGGCAAATGGCGGGAAATAATGACCATGTATGGAGGTTATAATGACTACATAGAATATACTTATAAACGTGGGGTAGTAAAAGAAATATTCGAATATAGCGCTTGGGGTAAAAGCAAAGATTCGCCCAAAAGAATTGAAGATCATTACATTTTACAACCTGACTCAAGAAATTATACGGTACATGAAATATACTGGGATGGAAAACTAATAGGGAAAAAAAACGAAGAAGAAATCAAAGTAGTTAAACAAGGAATAACAGTTTACCATAAAATAAAGCGTTGGGACAAGGGAGTACCTTGGGAAATAGAAGAAAAAAAAGCCTTATATGACCAAAATGGCAATAGTTTAGGCTTAAAAAAACACGGCTATTGGGCAATATGGAACGAAGACGGCACCCTGCAAAAAGAAAGCTGGTATGAAATGGGCAAGCTCTTGCGGCAAAAGCGGTATGAGGGGGGCAAGTTGGTAGAGGATAAGAGGTTTTAAAAAAAACACAAAAGCTCCTCGTAGTGGGGGAGTTTTTTGTAAAAATTAAATGACCTGTATATGTATAGAATAAATATCCTATTATGTTTTTTATGGGCAATGCCGTTTGGGGCATTTGCCCAACTGTCTCCAGGCAAGTTTGATTTAGATTTAGAGCTTGAGCACCGCCAAGGAAGAGCCTATAAAGAAGAAAAGTATTACAAACATGGTAAGCTGGATAGTGTATACCGCAAGTGGGACGTTGCCACCGGGCAAAAACTAACCGAAGGTTATTATATAGAAGGCAAACGCCACGGCGAATGGACAGAATGGCTTAGTTATTTTGAAAAACAATACTACCTGCGTTATACTTATTCGCGTGGCAAATTAAAAAAGCTATATCAATACTTTGGTTGGGCAAACGCCCAAAAAGACTCTATCAAAAGTAGAGAGTATCATTACATATTTGAGCCTGATGGTAAAAACTACACTGCCCATAAAATTAGTTGGAATAAGAAGCTTGGAGGGAAAAAAACGAACGTTTTATTGTTGTGAGAGATAATGAAACCTTTCATCGAAAAATAAAACGTTGGCGCAGCAATGGCTTACCTTGGGAACAAGAAGAAAAAAAGAAAGCCTACGACCAAAATGGCCATAGCTTAGGCTTAAAAAAACATGGCTATTGGGCAATATGGAACGAAGACGGCACCCTGCAACAAGAGACTTGGTATGACATGGGCAAGCTCTTGCGGCAAAAGCGGTATGAGGGGGGCAAGTTGGTAGAGGATAAAAAGTATAACTGATAGTAAAATAAATTTGTTACAGATTTAATATGCGTGTATTTAAAAAAAATGTGTTCGGGTTACTTGCTGCTTGTTTATTTTTGGGTATAGCCTATACAGAGTATAGAAAAACCCAATACATACTCAAAGATGGTAAAGTAGTGCAAGCAAAGGTGGTAGCAGTAAAAGAAATACCAGCTGATGAAGATACCGACTATGCGCTTACATTTGAGTATGTCGACTTTCGGCAAAGAAAACAAACCGCACAGTTAATAGATGACCTTCACTACAAAGTAGGTGAGCAAACCCACATTATTTATAAACCTAACAACACCGCACACGTGCGTATTTATGGGTTCAGAACTTTGTTTCTTGGTATTTGCATTATGCTCTCTCTGGGTTTGGTTTTTTTGATTCCCACCGTTTGTTTTTTGTGGTTTAGACGCAAGCTTTATTTAAAAATTATATTCCCATGATCTTTATTTTATTCCATTCGGTGTGCTTTGTGGTAGGTGCAGGGTTTTGGATTTATGCCCTTAGGGGGCTATTACAAACAAGGGCATTGTTGCGTAACGGGGTAGTTGTGCAAGCCCAAATTATAGACTTTTTTGTAAAAGAAGACTCTGAAGGCATAGAGGCTGTAAATGCTGTGTGCAAGTTTACTGATCAAAATAATAAAACACATCAGTTGACCGACCCTTCAGATGTGCGAGAATTGTACTATGTAAAAGGAGACCAAGTAAAGATGTTGTACCCGGCGGGTAAACCCAAAGAAGCCCAACTTATGGAAGATTGGCACTTGTACGGTGAAGATATTATATTGATCTCCGTTGGTTTACCATTTCTGATAATTAGTACTGGCTTTTTTTTAAGTAGATGGTGGCTTTGGTCTCAAATTTAACTTTTTAGTAAAACTACTAAAGTAACCTGAGCCATTTGACTAATCTTGTAGCCCCAGACTTCTTGAAAAAATATGTCCATAGCTTTGGCTATGCAAATATTTTTTCAATCGCCTAAAACTAAAATATTGCACCAAATTAGCCGCTGGCAGAGCTCGGCACAGCAAAGCTGTAGCCATCGGTTTGGCTCATTTTATTTTTTCCGTTTTACTTAAGATAAAAAGAGTGCCACTGCCAATGGTTTTAACCCTAAACAATAAAAAATGAATAATAATATCGAATACTGTTTACAGTTTTGTAAAGTTTGTCAGCATCAAAAGTTTAATTTACAAGAAGGCATCGTGTGTGGGTTGACTGATAAAAAACCTGACTTTGCCGACACCTGTGCGCATTTTGTAGAAGACCAAGAAAAAAAAGAAAGGGTGGAAGTCCGCCATCGCGACAGTTTTGTAGCCACTCAGATGGTAAACTCAAACACCCGCCTGATACACCACATAGTAGATGTTGTGGCGGTTTATCTGTTATTTTTTGTGATCATCAAAATATCATTGAGTACAGGTTCCAGGCTATGGTATAGAATGACTTACTTTGATGTAATACTGTTCTTCTACCTGGTCAAAATGAGCTATTACGCTTTGATGGAAATCTTTTTTAGCAAAACCATTGGTAAAATGATTACAAAAACCAAAGTAGTAGATATGGAAGGCAACAAGCCTACTTTGTTTCAAATCATCTTCCGTTCTTTTTTTCGCTTAATCCCTTTTGAGCCTTTTTCTTTTTTAGGAACAGATGCTTCAGGTTGGCACGATAAAATGTCGGATACCAGAGTAATTAGTGATAAAGCAGGCTTGTAAAAAGAGGGGTTTTTATTTTCAAATTGCGACAAATATATTGTTTGATGGTTGCGCGATGCGTAACCCAATCATTTAGCAATAAAGCTGTATGACCATCAAAATAAGTAGGTCTGCGTAACTTCAATTATTAAAAAAAGATTCAATATATAAACCAATAGTCCACAGCCTTGACAAGGTTCTAGGGACTAGGTGCAAGGTTCTAGGTATACCTTGTTCCACAAGTAACCAAACTTTTATATCACGTTGATTTTTAGCAACTTATAAAAAGCGTAGTTAGAAGCATTTAGTCCGTAGTCCATAGCCCTGACAGGGGCAAGTCCTTAGATGCCGATGCATATCGGTGCTTCAAGTCCTTGGATACCGATGCATATCGGTGCGACAAGTCGCAAGTCCTTAGATACCGATGAATATCGGTGCTACACCCTGTTCCACAAGTAACCACGCTTTTGTATAACACTGATTTTCAGTTATTTACAAAAAGCGTAGTTAGAAGCGGATTCGACTAAATGTTTACCCTATTAATCATTGTAAACCAATGGCGTATATTAAATTTGCGTACTTGCTTTATTTTTCAAAGGGTTTCACTTTTACGTCTAAACACGTAATTAAATAGTTTTTAAACTTATAAACATTTGATAACCGACCAACGGGAGCTCAACGAAGGTAATCAGTAATCAACTTTGACTAAAATCACTGAGGAGTATTGATAAACACATGCCTATAGTTTTACTCATGGCAGTACATTATGCTTTGCTTAGCCTGGCTCTTCTCGATAAACTCAAGCCAAAACAACAAACCCAACGCGTGCTATTACTTTCTGTTTTGGTGGCGTTGATAATGGCAATATAGACACCTAATAAAAAACCAACTGACCCTTGGCTACCTTATGTATTTGCCCAGGTGTTCGTTCCAGTCTTGGCAATCAGCATTTTTAAGCTATGGCGTATAGAGGCTAAAACAAACCCCAACACTACTAAACCACCTCAAGCTTCGAGTAAAACTAAACCTGCACCAACTATGAAAGCTGTCAAAGTATTCAAATTTTGGCGATTCGATCAGCGCGTGGGGACACTCGCTGAGGCGGTGACGGTATTTTTAAGTAATTTTTTACTATGCTCCTCTTAACCTGACGACTATGGTATCTTCACAAATCGCTCCATCGCAAGGTCTGGGAACAGTGTTTTTCAAGGATTCGATCAGCTCGTGTCTTTGCGAGCTGAGACGATGACGATGCTCTCAGCATTGGACTAAAGGTTATGGGTTATTGATATTTGAACCTGGACAAATATTTTCAGTCTATTTAATTGATAAAGTATATATATCCTCCCAAATTGCAGGCTGGTATTTAACTCCATCAGCATTAATTTTTGTAATACATTGGCAACACTCTTCGACGAACCTCAAAAATTTCCCCTGGCAGAGCGCTTACGACCTCAAACCCTGGCACAATACCAAGGACAAGCACACCTGGTGGGCAAAAATGGTGTCATCAGTAAACTGCTCCAGTCAGGCAAAGTACCCTCTATGATTTTATGGGGACCTCCGGGGGTGGGCAAAACTACCCTTGCCCGCTTGATAGGTAATCATGTCAAAACGCCTTTTTTTACCCTGAGTGCCATCAACTCAGGCGTAAAAGAGGTGCGTCAAGTCATAGAAAAAGCCAAAACCAGGGCGGGCAGTATTTTATTTATAGACGAGATTCATCGTTTTAACAAAGCGCAACAAGACGCATTGCTGGGTGCCGTAGAGACTGGGCTGATTACGCTGATAGGAGCCACTACCGAGAACCCTTCTTTTGAGGTAATTTCGGCGTTACAGTCGCGTTGCCAGATATATATATTGCAACCGCTCTCGCCCGAAACCCTAGTAGAAATGCTGGAAAACGCCCAAAAACAAGATGAATGGCTCAAAAAATTGAATATAAAACTGAAAGAAACTGAAGCTTTGCTCAACTTGTCGGGAGGCGACGCCCGCCGTTTGCTCAACTTGTTTGAACTGGTAGTAAGTGCTTTTCCGGCAAACCAAGACCCCTTGGTAATCACTAATGAGTGGGTGCTGAGTACTGCACAGCAAAAAACAGTGCGGTATGACAAAACCGGTGAGCAACACTATGACATTGTATCGGCTTTTATCAAGTCTATCAGGGGCAGCGACCCCAACGCGGCAGTATATTGGCTTGCCCGTATGATAGAGGGAGGCGAAGATCCTAAATTTATTGCCCGCAGGCTGGTCATATCGGCGTCGGAAGACATAGGCAATGCCAACCCCACGGCTTTAGTCATCGCTACCAATTGTTTTCAAGCGGTTACTATGGTGGGTTACCCCGAAGCTGAAATTATATTGGCACAAGCCACCACTTACCTGGCAGCGTCTGCCAAGAGCAACGCCAGCTATATGTCTATCAAAAAAGCGAAAGAGTTGGTGCGTAAAAAAGGAGATTTGCCCATTCCATTGCATTTGCGTAATGCGCCCACTCAGCTCATGCGGGAACAAGGCTACGGCAAGGGCTACCAGTATGCACACGACTACCCTCACAACTTTAGCCCCCAGGAATATTTGCCTGAGGCAATTGCCCATACTACGTTGTATGACCCTGGACAAAATGCCAGAGAAAATGAACTAAGGAAACGTTTGAAAAACTTATGGCAAGACAAATACGGGTACTAATATTCAATAGTCCACAGCCCCGACAGGAGCAAGTCCTTAGATGCCGATGCATATCGGTGCTTCAAGTCCTTGGATACCGATGCATATCGGTGCTACACCCTGTTTAACTCCGTTGAGCTCATCACAGCAAGCTGCCCCGATGAAACGAATCGGGATTTAGAAATACATTCGGTTCACAAGTAACCACACTTTTTTATCACACTGATTTTCAGTTATTTACAAAAAGCGTAGTTAGAAGTATTTAGTCCGTAGTCCCGACAAGGTTCTAGGTACACCCTGTTCCACAGGTATCTACACTTTTGTATCACGTTGATTTTCAAATACTTATAAAAAAGTAGCCAAAAGTCCATAGCGGATTCCAGTAAATGTTTACCCTATTAATCCCTGTAAACCAACCATAGGGAGCTCAACGAAGGTAATCAGTAATCAACTTTGACTAAAATCACTGCGGAGTATTGAATATTCTGCAATAATTTCAAATCGACTAAACGCTGCGGACGATTGAATAAGGGAGCGAACAAGAAAGAACCGGTATCCTATTTTTTAATTGCTCCCTAACAGCCCCTGTTTTTAACATTGTGTTCAAAACTCTGGGGGCAAAATGGTGGTTTTTAGGCATATTTTTTTTACCTTGTATATTTTACTTGGTCAATTAGAAAATACACGGTTTATGAGTTTAAAGGGAAGATCGCTTTGCCATAATCATAAGGGTCTAAACCGAGGGTGTTTGCTGGTGTTATTTTTTATTTTGCACACTGTTTCTACATCAATGGCACAAATGCCTTCTGGTAGTTGGGCGCGTGTAAAAGACCTGTACAAAGGTACATTGGTGGTGTATTACCTGGTCAATCAACCTTTTATTTATCAAGATAAAAATACCCAACAATTAACTGGTATAGAGCATGACCTACTCCAAAGTTTTGCCCAGTACCTGCTCCACCAACACCAAGTATCGCTTACCCTTGACTTTCAGTCTGCCCCTTCTCTTGCCGCACTTTATAACCAAATAAAAAACGCTCCCGTAGACCAGGCAGTTTTGGGCGTTTCGTCTTTTTCTATCACTCCACAACGCATACACGAAGTAGGCTTTACTACACCCTATTGCCCCGATATAGAGGTGCTCATTAGCAATTCGGCGGTACCAGGGGTAAATAATGTAGCTGACTTTCAAGAGGTAATGAGTGATTTTACTGCACTTTATATCGACCAAAGCAGTTTGGAAGAAAACCTTGATACCATCAAAAAACTCATCAAAGGACTTAAAACCGAAGCAGTACCCAGTTCTGACAATATACTACAACGGATAAGCACAGAGATAGACAAGTTTGGTTATATAGAACTGCCAAAGTATTTGCAGGGACTAAAGCAAGGACTCAAGATCAAGCGTCAGGGCGTATTTAGGGTAGATAGAGAAGGTTACACGATGATTTTCCCTAAAGGCAGTGATTGGGTAACCCCACTGAATGACTACCTTAAAAGCGATGTATTTAAACAAAAGCTCCCTGTTTTGCTGGAAAAACATTTGGGCAAAGATGTTCAGGAACTGTTGATTAAAGCAAAAACTAAAGTGAGTACGGAGAACAACTCAGGGATATTGAGAGTGGAGAAAAGGTTAAAAACGTTGGAACTTCAAAAAAAGGAAATTGAACATAAACGAGATCGTTTGTATATCAAAATTTTTATTACAGGTCTGGGGTTCGCCGCTATCATTATGGTGCTGTTGTTTAGAAACAATTGGCAAAAACAAAAAATCAACAGTTTGCTGCAACAACAGAAGAAAGAGATTGAAAAACAGAAAAATGATTTGGCCGAAAAAAACGAACAAATACTTCAGCAAAAAGAGGAAATTTCGCAACAGCGCGACGATGTAATTGCCAAAAATGTAGAGATAGAACAGCGGCGTGAAGAACTCAATAAGTTGAATCAAGTAAAAGACCGGCTTTTTTCTATAGTTTCACACGATTTGCGTAGCCCATTGAATAGTCTCAAGGGTACCCTGGCTTTGATGGAAATGGGGGCATTGGCAAAAGACGAAATGCAATATTTTACCGGAGAACTCAACAAAGAGCTTTCTTATGTTTTGGAGTTGTTGGAAAATTTGCTCAAATGGGCAAAAGCTCAAATGGAAGGGATTGAACCTCATTTCGAAAAAATTGACATGCAGGCATTGGTCAAAAGCAATATAGGTTTGCTACAACCCATTGCTGATAAAAAGCACGTTGCCCTCATAAACCAGGTAGCGGCTGAAGCTACTGCCTGGGGCGACGAAGAAATGATAAAACTAGTGGTGAGGAACTTGCTTAGTAATGCCATTAAGTTTACTAAAGAATCGGGTACAATCGAGGTAACCACAAAAACAGTAGAAAACATGCTTGAAGTAGCCATTGCAGACAGTGGGGTGGGCATCAGTGCTCAACAACAAGCACAATTGTTCAATACAGATACTCACTTTAGCACCCAAGGCACCAACCGCGAAAAGGGTACAGGCCTGGGCTTGTTGATATGCAAAGAGTTTATAGAAAAAAACAATGGGCATATTTGGGTAGAAAGTCAACCCGACAAGGGGAGTACGTTTAGGTTTACCCTGCCACAAAAAAACTAAAAAAACTATACTAGGATTAAAGTGATTTTAGGATTGATTAATGTTGGTATTCAGACAATTAGTCAAAATCCATCCTCAAAACCATTTTTGTTTAAGTATACCCTATGATACAACAAGCACTGGCTTTTCATCCGTATGCCGGCAACTCTACAACTCATTAAAAATACCTATTGCATAGTGTTGAGATATTTTATACCATTACATACCATCATTATTTGTTTGTGCCTAAGCACGGTGGTTCAGGCACAAACCCTTCGGATCACCCAACTTAAGAAGCAACTCAGTGCCACTCGTAATAACGACCACGCCCGTACCAATCTACTTATTGCCCTATCGCGGGCATACCTGCGCACCTCCCCTGCCAATGCACGGCAATATGCCGAACGTGCCTTTAACACTGCCAAACGTGCCAGCTTTGCTCAAGGAGTAGGGCGTGCGCTTAATCAAATGGGCCTGGTGTCTTTTCAGGTAGATGACTACGCCAAGGCGGTTAGTTATTTTTTGAAAGCATTGAATATCAATGAGCAATTGGGCTATAAAAATGGCATTGCCGATACTTATGGTTACCTGGCGCGGGTATATGCCCAACAACGCAGCTATGAACAGGCCATTGGGTATCATTTTAAAGCATTGAAGCTCAGGACTGCCCTCAAAGACCCTGCAGGCGCCGCCAGCACTTACAACAATTTGGGGCTGCTGCACAACCAGCTTAAGAAATATAACAAAGCCATTGATTTTTATACCCAATCGCTGCTTATTCAGCAAAAGCTGGACAACCAACAAGGCATGGCCATTACTTACAACAACATTGGCGAACTCTATAACCAACAACGCAACTACCCAAATGCTTTGTACTATTTTATAAAATCGCTGCAAATAAAAAAGCGGTTGAAAAACCTGCCCGGTGAGGCGGTAACCTTGAGCAATATTGGCAATATTTATTACCAAACAGGGCAGTATTCGCTGGCGGTCAATTCATTGCTCAAAGCACTCCAGATAAGGCAGCAGCTCAATGACAACCGACGCATTGCCAGTACTTGCAACAACCTGGGCAGGGTACTGGCCCAACAACAACGTTACAACACTGCCATTCAGTACTATACCCAAGCATTACAGCTTGCCAAAACAATCAAAGCCCATACGATGGTAGCCAATGCCTACGAGGGGCTTGCCATTACCTACCATCGTATGGGTGAGCACGACCAGGCTTTTTCCCATCACCGCAAGTTTGCCCAAATGAAGGATGTCATTTTCGACGAGCAAACCAGCAAACGTATCAGTCGATTGCAGGCACGTTATGACGCCCAAAAAAAACTAGACAAGTTGGCATTGCTCAACAAAGAAAACCAGCTTAAGCAAGACGAAATAGCCAAACAACGCTTATTACGTAATTCGTTTATTGGTATTTCGTTTTTGGTCATTGTGTTGGCTTTTGTCTTATACCGCAACAACCATAAAGAAAGAACATCGGGTGAGGTGTTTGCCCATAAAACCAAAGAAATAGAACGCAAAAACCAAGAGATCGCGTTGAAAAACCGGGCTTTGCAACGCCACAAAAACCTGATTGAAAATAAGAATAAAAACATTACTGATAGCCTTACTTATGCCCGTCACATTCAATCGGTCATATTGCCTACCGCTCAGGAAATTGGCAGTTTTTTGCCTCATCACTTTATTTTTTATAAACCCCGTGACATTGTCAGTGGCGATTTTTATTACTTTGCCTTGGTCAGGCATAAATACGTATTGGCAGTAGTAGACTGTACCGGACACGGGGTACCAGGGGCGTTTATGAGTCTGATTGGTAATAACCTGCTCAACCAGGTGGTAAAAGAGCAAAGAGAAACCGAACCAGGTAAAATACTGGATAAAATGCACGCTGGGGTGATTAATATATTGAAACAGAAAACTACTGATAACCATGATGGTATGGATGCAGCGGTATGTGTGATAGACCCGGCACTTAAAATTCTGGAGTTCGCCGGAGCCAACAGCCCTTTGCTACTGGTGCAACACCAACAAATGCAAGTAATAAAGCCTGATCGCCAGGGAGTTGGAGGTATATTTTCAGATGAAGAAGCCCAATTTACTACCCATATTATTGAGGCAAACACGCCTACCACTTTCTATATGTACTCAGATGGATACCAGGATCAGTTTGGGGGTAAAAACAATAAAAAATTTATGCGGCAAAATTTGCGTAAGCTATTGCTTGACAACCATCACTTGCCCATGGCTGAACAACAGCAATTGCTGGAAAATACTATACACCAATGGATGGCTTACCTGCCCAATGATGAAGACGCCATTCAGCAAATGGACGATATGCTGGTGCTGGGGGTAAAACTGAATTTTTAAAAAATTGCTACAATACTTTAGGCATCAGCAAGTCGCTTAAGCTGGCAATGATTCTTTTTTTGAAGTCAAATTCTTGCTTGCGTTGCACCCACCAATATTGCCACCCCATGGCTTGCGCACCTTGTATGTCAGCTCGGGCACTGTCCCCTATCATAGTGACTTCATCGCCAGGCTGCTAGTGCTCTGGGTACTAAATTTCTTTCACACCTTTCGGCTTCTTTTGCCTGCTGACTTCACCTAAAAAAACTCACGTAGCTTAGGCTATGCTCGTTTTTTGGAGGTTTGACAGCCACCAAAATAAACTCGAAATAATGTATAAACTACTTAGTTCCCAAAGCACTAGGGAATCAAATCAAAAATAGCTTGTTCGGGTTTTACAAAGCCTACCTCACAAGAAAAAATTGCTTGCTCGAAAAATCTGTCTAACTTTAACTCCTGATAGGGTTTTATATAAGGTGTAGCAAGGTTAGAGATCAGGTAGAGGGTGTAAGATGGGCGTAGTTTGGTAAGCACTTCGATGGTTTCGGGAAACAACCTAATCGAATTGAGTTCTTGCTGTAGTGCTGCGTCTATAGCTTTGTGGTCAATGTTTAGTTGATCTTTATACATCGCCCAAAGCGTTTCTAACGGTTGGGTCAGTGCCTTTCGGCGAAACTGTTGGGCAGTCACTCCCGCCTCTTGTCTATAAAGCTGCATCAATGGATTAAAAGGCTCAGTAATTTCTATCAACGTATTGTATAAGGAATGGTACCAAAATAAATTTACATTCTTAATCTCATCTTTTGAGGCTATACTTTGTTAAAAAATAGCCGAATAGCGCTGCTATTAGCCAATTTTTTGCCGCGTCTAGCAACAAAATATTTTATTAAACTATAGAAATTTATTTTTACACCATTCCTAAGTCAAAAACCAGTATTTTTTGCATACGAATAGTTACAAACAGGTTTACTGTAATTCATTGAACTACACAACAATGTTTTTCAAAAAACCTCTTTTTCGAAAATGGTAAAGCCGTAAAGAATCCCTATATTGACTTGCCTTCAAAGCTACATGTGACTTCAATAATAACATTAATCTATTAAACCAAATGAAAAAAGTTTTACTTTTCGCCTTTATTTCTTTGTTTTTTTGCGGTTTTGCTCAGGCACAATTAACAAAAACAGAAGTAGAAGCATATATGAAACCCCTTAACCTTCAACAAGTGAAGACAATATACCTTACTTACAACACCAACCAAAAGATGGTATCAAATGCATGGTCAGATAATGGATATGAATATCCCACGGTCGCTTCTCTTCAAATCAAATACACCGCAAACGCTATGCTTTTGACCGTAAACCAAAGGGCATATTTGATTCCTTATAAAGCAATTAAACTTTTGCGTTACCGCAAAAAAAACCAAGGAATGGAACTCATAGTGATGCTTTTTGACTAAAAACAAACAACGTTTACCATTCACCACAAAGCCACCCCTCACAGTCAAAGCAGGGGTGGTTTTGTGGTTGTTAATTTTTGACAAATATCAACGCTTCCAGGTTTCGGTAGTGGTTTTGCCGTCTACATCTTTAAATATAAAAGTATAAGTACCGCTGGTGTCCCAACTATAGTCTACCGAGCCCGCCACCCCACCAATGGTATAACTCAACACATACCCATTCTTGGCGGTTTTTTCTATTACTGAGGTAATCACCAAATTATCGCCATTGATGGCGTGTGGGTCACCCTGACGGATAGGAATAGCACTTGGTTGAGGTGAAATTTGGTTTTGAGGCGCAGTGCCTTCCAAGGTTACCTCACCACGCATTGCCGACATTACATAAGGGTAAGTGGTAGTGCCATGGTAATGGTATACATTATCACTGCCCAAGTGCCCTTGGTACTCGTCTAGTGTGGCCATAGTAGATCCATCGGGCTCTTTTGAGCCATATATAGCAAAACCATCAAAAGCATAGGCAATGGGTTGGGTACCAGAGGTGGCTTCGAGATGCAGCGGTGCGGTATGGTAATGATAATCGTCGGCACGGCCAGAGTGTCCGCCAAAAGCATCGAGTTCGCCTATTTCGTTAGACACCAAACCAGAAGCATTCAAGGGGTTAAAAATAGGAATGCCATTAGCAGCTATAGCCACGGCTCCCCGTTGAAAGTTGTCTTTTAAACTTATCGGACTTTCGGCATATTTGGCGCTCAAAGGAATAGACCATTTTGCATCATCTTTCAATACTTGTGGAGTAGGCACCTGGGCAATCCAGGCGGTGATTCCTTTCATCATTTCGTGCTCAGGAATCTGATCGGAGCTCACGTATACATAATTGGCATCGGCGCTGGTAGTTACTTTGGTATAAGGCGCAAAAGCCGCTTGAACAGTGGCTGCGGTGGTAGTAAAACTCAATAGCTCCTGAGTGGTCACTTCCTCGCTTTTTTTGCACGCTCCCAACAACACAAGAAACAATACCAAGCTTACTCCAGTAGCTGCTTTGCGCAAACGCTCTGCCCGAATGTACTGGTAGGCTACCGCACCCAATGCTGCCGCCAACAAAGCAAGCAAGCCGTACAATATGGCTACCCGATAGGCATAAAAAAACGAGGTGATGCCTGCATTTTTTTTCTGAGTTTTCTTTTGGCTGGCTTTCTTTTCTAGGGTCTTTTGTAGCAGTTTTTGGTTCAACCTCCTTGTTTTTGCCTGCCTTGCCAACACAAATGCCACGTCTGATGTAGAGAACTCGTTGAGCGGCTTGGTAACAATGTTTCCATTGGTTTGTTCTATCCACACCTGGTTATTCTTACATAGCACAAACCAACCTTTTACTGCTTGGTGGTCTTTGAAGCGCCACTCACGTAGGGTCTTTTTTGTCTTGTGGCTATGGTAGCCTCCATGGGCTTGTACTACAGTTGGGCTTGCCATCAGACAAACCAACCATAGCATATAAGTAAACATTTTTTGTGCTTTCATTTTTTTATTTTTTTGGTAAAGAAGTATCCACTACAAGTAACAGGAGTTCACTCATTGAACTCTCTAGCCCAAGCCAGGCAACTTTGCCATTTGGCTATTTAGTGTAAGTAATGGTTTTGGTGGTGGTGCCCAAGGTAATGTCTTTGATGGCGGTTTCGAGTTCAGCTTTGGTAACTTTACTACTACTAATGGTAGGGCAAGCAGACAAGGCATGTACAGTCAAGATATACTCTTTGGTGCCTGTTCCTTGTGAACAAGGAGGTGTATAGGCAGCTTGCTCGTTTACAGTATTTACTCCCCAACTTCCTATACTGGTTTCGCCACTGGCTAGACTTGTGGTGGCAACGGGAATGTTATACACCACCATGTACACATGCTCGTCGCCTGGACCAGGTATGTGGTGCATAGTAATGGCATAACAAGCTGTACCTTCAGGGGCATTTGCCCAGCTCAATTGTGGTGAAGTACCTGCTCCATCGCAAGTATGGTCTACCGACAAGGCTCCATCAGTGCTCACTGAGCCGCTGGTAAGGGTAAAGTCGGTGGTAGTAGTGGTGGTAGGCGTCACATCATCTTCTTTTTTCTTACAGCTGGTGGTCGTAAAAATAAATAACACAAGCACCATCACTAATAGACGGGTATTGGAACTGTTCTTCGTTTTGTAGGGGTAAAACATAGAATTTATTAAGTAAAAACTGTGATACAATCATTTTGCAGCAACATCAAAACTTTCTTTTAATAACGGTGCTGTTCACTTACATAAAGTATGGCATTCATACGATGTACTATGTTTTTACTGAAAAAATATTTTGATAATAAACTCAGTACAAAATCACTAGGCAAGCTTTGTTTTAGGTATAAAAGCGGATAAAATATTAGATTTTCACCTTAAAACACTGATAAATGCACTCTTTTAAAAAAATTGCCTGCTGCTTGAGCATTGCCCTGATCCTGTTGAGCAGTTGTAAAAAAAATGATGACTCCAACACTAGTCCATCTACTTCTACCAATGGATATAATGGCACCGGGTCGGTCACTCAAGGGCTTGCCAATACTACCAACAGCAACCTTTTTGCTCAAGGGCAAAGAGTAGCCGGAGTGGGTACCATAACCTCTACTGATAACACTGCCTGGACAGTACCCGCTAACGTAAATTACACCGATGCCAGCTTTCCAACGGCGTCTGATTTGTACAACCCTTATGGCAATAAATACAATACTTCTACCGAAGCGGTCAATGCCTTGACGGGCACGTCCGATATTATAGAAATAGATGCCAATGGGGAGATAGTCACGGGTTTTATATTTGCCGATAATTATTTTGAATTGTATATAAATGGGGTAAAAGTAGGTAAAGATGCGGTGCCTTTTACTGAATTTAATTCGCACATTGTCAGGTTTAAAGTAAGTAAACCCTATACTATAGCGATGAAGTTGGTAGACTGGGAAGAAAACCTGGGCATTGGCACCGAAAAACAAGCTATAGATCATCATCCTGGTGATGGTGGAATGATTGCCGTATTCAAAAATGCCAACAATCAGATAGAAGCCATTACAGATGCTTCGTGGAAAGCCCAAACTTTTTATACTACGCCGATACTTGACCTTTCTTGCCTGTCGGAAGATGGTCAGCAACGTGTTTCTACCAATTGCAGCGAACCCACCGCCTCTACCACAGCAAGCGCTGTATATGCCGTACATTGGACCATTCCTACCGATTGGGCAGCCAAGGGCTACGACGATACTGCCTGGCCTGCCGCCACTACTTATACTGCTGCGGCTATAGGCATGGATAACAAAGTGCCTTATACCAATTTTTCGGATGTGTTTGACGATGCCACCCAAAATGCTCAGTTTATATGGAGCACTAATATTGTGTTAGACAATGTGGTAATTGTGCGGAAGACAGTGGAGTAGTGAAGGAAGGAAACTTAGGCTTTTTTATGCTGACGGTTAAGTATATACTTTGTACAACGCTTGACTGGCAAGGTTTCGTTGTGCACACAACAGTAAAATGGTAAGGATAAAGGATAGATAAAATAAAGATAAACTTAAAAAAGGTTACTTTAGTCAAGTAACCTTTTTGTTTTTGAGAGCACTCACCTTCACCAAAACCAATGATTTAGCCCTCTCTCAATATCCTTAAAACTAATGAGGGATATCACAGTATAATTCCTGAAATTTGGCAAAGCATTGAGGTACAATGCCTTATTTTTCACTCAAACAAATCAGAAGTATAATGCCAAAACAACAAAAAATATTTGCTTTATTGGTAGGAATCAACCAGTACCACCCTGCAAGTAGTGTAACACCGCTGAATGGTTGCATTGCAGATATAGAAGCCACCGAAAAGTTGTTAAAAGAAGATTTCAAAGTAGCTTCAGGCAATATCTGCAAGCTCACCAATGAGCAGGCGACCCACGAAAATATAGTGGATCATTTTCAACGCCACCTCATAGCCAATGCTGCTCCTGATACCACGCTGTTGTTTTGGTTTAGTGGACACGGGTCACGTCAACGTACCGACCCGCGATTTTATAAATATTTACCAGAAGAAAATCCTGAAGATTTGAGAGATGAGACATTGGTGTGTTACGACAGCCGGGCAATAGTGAAAGGAATAATGCCCAACCCTGACCTCGCCGATAAAGAGTTGGCGGTGTTGATTGATTTGGCAGCTCAAAAGGGTGGCGACATAGTGACCATATTTGATTGTTGCCATTCGGGCGATATTACCCGCAGCGATCCTGACCACTATGAACGTGCCCGTTTGATAAAGGACAGGGATGAAAGGGAAAGCGAATTATCAAGAGACTACGGAAAGCCTAACGAATCTTTTAGTCGAAATTATTTGGGAGGATATTATCAAAAACACCAACTTGACCGCATTCCTAAAGGGAAACATTTGCTGTTGGCAGCTTGCCAATATTATGAAACAGCCAAAGAGTGTACTATTGACGGAGACAGGCGAGGCATATTTAGTTATTACCTGCAAAACGTCATTGCACAAAACCCTGCCATTACCTACTCCAACTTGTTTGAACAGTTACGTAGTATGATAGCTGCTGAGAGCACTCAACGCAACTTTAGCAGCCCACAAACGCCCCAGTTTATGGCTTATGCTGGTTTTGACACCCACCAATTGATTTTTACCCAACAAAAACCTGAGTACTTGAGCGACAAGTATGAAATTACTTACAGCAATGAACAAAAAGAATGGCAAATAAAGTATGGTGCCAACCAGGGCTTACCTACCTCAGGCAAGGTGATAAAGTTTGATGTGTATGACCATCCTCCTCTCCAAAAAGCAGCGACTGAAGGGTATGTCAAAAGTGTAGAGGCAAACTACAGCACCCTTACCTTCGAACAAAAACTGTCGCCCAAAAAACGCTATTGGGGAGCGCTTACTCAACTAGATGATGTACCTGTATATGTTAATTTAGAAGGTGATTTTACAGTGCAAAATGAGTTACACTTATTTATCAAAAAACATGGGACTATCTACTTTGCCGTAGATAATACTAAAAAACATGCGTTTAGAGTAAATATAAGTCAAGGGCACTGGCAATTGTTTAAGGATAAACAAACTGAAGCCTTGGTAAATGAACCTTTTACTCCTGGCAAAGTGTTTCACAAGCTTAACCGCTTGGGACGTTGGCATTTGCTACGGAGCAACCAACATAAAAATACCCGATTTAAGCTTCCTGAATTCAACTTTAGAGTAGAAGATACCCTGCACAATCAAGTGCTCAAAGGTTCAAATGCTTTTCAAAGTAAGACATTTGTTTGTACTCTTAATGAGGAGGAGGAGTGGATACTTGATGCTGAAATAAAAGGACAGAATTATACTGATAAAGAGCTGTTTTTTGCCTTGCTATATTTCACTTCTGATTACAGTATAAGAGTTCCTTACAATAAATGTGTGAGCGCCAACAAGCTTTTTGTAATAGACAATCAGGAGTTTGTAATGGAGCCTGGAAACACAACCGCAGAATGTATACAATTGATGGTAAGCACTGAAAAGATCGAGAGCCATTTTTTGTCACAGGAGGGGCTGACATCAGCCGATACTGGAAGGGCAATGAGAGAGAAGAAAAGACGTACAGATTGGTGTACAGTGACGATGGAGTTGAACTTGGCAAAGAAGTAAAAAATACAGTCATACCTGCCATGGCAGGCAACAAAAAAGCCTTATCAAATCTGATAGGGCTTTTTTGTTGCTTAAAGTTATGGTAACCAAACTCCCCCCTACCCCTTAAGAAAAAACAACCCGAAAGGAAAAATTCCTAACGGGTTTGTCACAAAAGGTAGTTAAACAAAAATTTATCTTTAATAACCAAAAACTATTCATTAACTTGTTTTCGGCAGATGTATTATCTAATACTTTGAACATTGTTATTAAAACAATGGATGTTGTATATAGCAAGCCCAAAAATGAGGGTATACACAAGAGGCAGCAAAACTATAAAACTTTATGACTTTTTTCATATAAATGACCTGATAAATTCGTTTTAGTTGGCTTACGCAAACAAATGTACAGCCAAAGGAATATAGGAACGGACGAACAAGTTACCTGCCATCTAACCATTACAACAGTGTCTTGCAGATAAAAATATACCTAAAGCCAGACAAAAGAAACCATGTAATACGTACAGATAGTAGTTGTCAAAGTACGTGTATAAACTTAATGTCATTGAAATGAATAAAATCATACTCTTCCTCTGGATGCTCTTAATGGGAGCATCGGGCTATACACAGGCTCAAATCCCTGTTTTAGCCAAAACACGGGCACATCACAAGAAACCTCCTCAAAGCAAAAACTACAAGTTTGTTGAAAACAAGAACCAGTGGAACAAAACTGTCAAATTCAGGGCAGCTATTCCAAGTGGTTTTATGTTTCTAAAAAATGATGGCTTTCAATATACTTATTATGACTCTAGGGCAATAGGGCGACTACACACTGCCAATGTACCTTCGGTGGCAAGCCGTAGAGCTCAAGCCCAACAAATAAAAGCGCATAGTTTTGAGGTAAAGTTCAAAGATGCTAACCCTCACCCTCAGATAATTGCTCAAGAGTCAGTACCCGAAACTATGAACTATTTTTTGGGCAAAGACCCCTCCAAATGGGCTACCAATGTTCAAAGTTATCACTCAGTTTATTACCAAAACATCTATCCGTCTATAGACCTGAAGCTGTATGAACGAAACAACGCTTTGAAATATGAATTTATAGTGGCTCCCAACACCTCGCCCAAAATCATTCAAATGCAATACAATGCGGCTGATAACATTCGCCTAAAAGATGGCCAACTGGAAATACAAACGAGCCTGGGCAAGGTAATAGAAAAGCGCCCGTATTGTTACCAAATCATTCAAGGCAAAAAGGTAGCGGTAGAGGCTCGCTTCAAACTCAACAACAATGAGGTAAGTTTTGAATTTCCTTATGGTTACAATCCCAACTTTGCCTTGGTGATAGACCCTGAATTGGTTTTTTCTACCTACTCAGGGTCTTTTGCCGACAACTGGGGCAACACTGCCACTTTTGATGCTGCTGGCAACTTATATGCTGGAGGCACCGCGTTTGGCTCTAACTTTCCACTTACGCTGGGCGCTTTTCAGTCAAATTATGGTGGGCAAATAGATGTAGGTATTCTTAAATTTAGTGCTCAAGGCGATCGCTTATTGTACGGGTCTTTCTATGGGGGGCAAGATGCCGAAGTGCCCCATAGCCTGGTAGTAGACAGCAACGATGACTTAATAATTATGGGTACTACTGGCTCTGATGACCTGCCTACCAGTAACACCGCCTTTGACCAAACTTTTAACAATGCCAGCGGTTTTCCATCGGTTACTCCCTTGGCGGGCATGCGCTACACCTCTGGCAGCGATATTTTTATTGCTAAAATAAGTCAAAACGGTAACCTGCTCAAGGCAGCTACTTATATAGGCGGCAACAACAACGACGGGCTCAATACTTCTACTTTGCCTCGTATTAAAAACTACGGAGACGCTTACCGGGGCGATGTGTTTGTAGATGGCAGCAACAATATTTATGTAGCCTCCACCACACTGTCTACCGATTTCCCGGTAGTTAACGCCATTCAACCCGCTATTTCGGCAGGACACGATGCGGTGGTTTTTAAAATGACCAGCGACCTGACAACTATGGTGTGGGGGACTTACCTGGGTGGTAATGGGTTTGACGGAGCTTTTTCGATTAAGGTGTTCAAAGACCAAGAGGTATTTGTAGCAGGCGCCACTACCAGTACGGGTTTGCCCAGCTCTGCCGATGCCCTGCACCGCAACAACCTTGGCTCTGATGACGGCTTTATTGCCCGCATATCTAACAATGGCAACACCCTCGAAAAACTCACGTATTTGGGTACCAATAGCGCTGATCAGGCATTTTTTATAGACCTAGACACCAACAGCAATGTCTATGCCTTTGGACAAACTTTTGGTAACTATCCAGTAACCCCTAATGTATACTCTAATGCCAATGCCAGGCAATTTATCCATAAACTCAACAAAGATTTGTCTGCCACCATTTATTCTACGGTGATAGGGTCGGGGCGCAGCGAGCCAGACATTTCGCCTACGGCTTTCTTGGTCAATGATTGTGAGAATGTATACATTACGGGTTGGGGTGGAAGCATTAACCATAATTTTTTACCCAATGGATATACCACTCAACCCATGCGCAATAGTAGCACCAATGGCTTACCCATCACTTTTGACGGGGTACAACAAACTACCGATGGAGACGATTTTTATATAGCAGTACTTTCTACTGGAGCTAAAGACCTGGTGTATGGCACTTTTCTGGGCAGCAATCTCTCAAGGGGTGAACATGTAGACGGGGGTACGTGTCGCTTTAGTAAAAATGGCATTGTATACCACTCGGTATGTGCCTGTGGCGACGGTTCTACCTTTCCTACTACGCCCAATGCTTACTCGCAGTTTAACCGTAGCAACAACTGCAACAATGCTGCTTTTAAATTTGACGTAGATATATTGACAGTCGATTTTGACATTAAAGACTCGGTGCAAAACAACGTTACTGAAATTTGCGCCCCAGCTACGCTTAACTTTGTATATAAAGGTCTGGGTGCCAGCACTTTTGACTGGAATATAAACAATGGTGTAGGCAATATTGGGAATACCGAATCGGTCAATTTTCGTTTCAACCAAGAAGGTTTGTTTACTGTAACCTTGGTAGCAAGCAGCCCTCCCAGCTGTTTGCGCACCCTTACTACCACCAAAACTTTTAGGGTGTATAAAAACACATTGACCGTGAGTTTGTCTGACACAATTTGCCTACGTGACTCTATTCCATTACGAGTAACCTCAGGCAAGTCGGTAGTGAGCTATAGTTGGACTCCAGGCGCTGGCTTAAGTGATAGTACCATTGCTAACCCTGTGGCAAGCCCTGCCCAAACTACGGACTATAAGGTGACAGTAAAAGATGTGGATGGCTGTGAAACTGCGGCTTTGGTAACGGTCAATGTCTTAGATTTTCCTACCACTAACTTTGTAGCTAAAGTACTGAATGAATGCGGCAAGGTACCTAGAGTAAAACTAGTACCCGATGCAGGTGAGGGATTGAAGCATACCTGGCAAATGGGCAATGGCGAAGTGTTTGACAGCGAATCGGGCGGAGGGTTTTATACCTATCCGGAGTCGGGCAGTTATACCATTACCTATACTGTAGCCAATAGTCATTGTAGTGCCACCGATTCGGTAAAGGTAACGGTAGACAACAGGGTGCCTGAACTGCCCAATGTAATTACGCCTAATGGCGATGGTAAAAACGACTTTTTTGTCAGCCCTTATACCGATCATAAGATAGAGATATACAATCGTTGGGGCAGAAAAATATTTGAGCGGGATCAATACCAAAACGACTGGGGCACAGACGCAGACCCTGGCATTTATTATTATATCCTTATTTCGCCAGAAGGCGTTCGCTGTAAAAATTGGCTCAAAGTAACGAAGTAGTGATTATACAGGCTGTACAAAAGCATGTGGGTTTGCATTGCTCAGGTCAACCTCTAATAAGATCTTCGCAGGAAATGGAGGTTGGGAAAGCATCCCCCCCAACCTACCTTTATCTTGAGTTTTTATAGACTTTTAGCCTTTTTCTTGAGCTATGATTGGCTTTTAGCCTTTAGCTTTTTCTTGAGCTATGATGGACTGTTAGCCTTTAGCTTTTTCTTGAGCTACGATTGGCTTTTAGCCTTTAGCTTTTTCTTGAGCTATGATGGACTGTTAGCCTTTAGCTTTTTCTTGAGCTACGATTG
>NZ_CANLRP010000061.1 GCF_947493425.1 uncultured Microscilla sp.
TGTCTAGGATGCGACTGATGCTAGTCAGGCTTTTATAGTGTACGCCAAATTTTTCAGCCACTAATTCCCTCACCCGAGGACGATTCCAGTCATCGGTACAATAACCAAAAGCCTTGGCCCCTTGCCGCAAATAATCTTCAAGTTGCTTTAAATCGGAGAAACTTAAGCGAGAGGATGCCCCAGGAGGTGTTTGAGCTCTGAGTCCTGACCAACCAGATTCTTCATAAATATGAAGTACTTGGCTGACCAAGCCTTGACTACAACCCAAGCCTTCGGCAATAGATTGTTGGGTGAGACCTTGCGCAGAAAAACGGACAATAGCCTGATGGCGATAAGTACGAATATCGGTTTCATTAGTAAAGGTTATATCTTCTTGCATATAGTAGAAAATATAACCTTTTTTATTAAATGTCAAGCGACTGCACTACAAAACCTGGCAGGTGTAAAAAGCTGTTTTATTAAAAGTCTACCGACTGCACTATAACTATCATATTATTAGAGAGTTATCTTTACTTGTAGCTAATTGCACCGATATTCATCGGTATCTAAGGACTTGCTGCTACTTACTACATATAAAAAAACCTCCTCAAGTTGCTTTGAGGAGGTACTATCATTTAAAAAGTATAGTATAGCTATTTACAAGGTTTAATGTTTTTATAGTACTTGTAACAGGTAGGGCTTAAGCTGCCACTACTTCGCGACTTTGGTTTTCACACCAAAGCAAATCTGCTTGAAACAAGTTGGCTTGTGCTAACATATAAAAGCCAAGTTGCATATCAAGTCCAATGCTTACTTCTACGCCTTCTGCCTGTTTGGCGAGGTATAAATCCTTTAGTTCTAAAGGCAATTGACTCAATGTTCTTTGTACAATAATTTCGGGTAATAAATTTTCAACGAGGGATTTTCGGCTGATTGTTTTAGCTGTCATAGTCATAATTGATCAAAGTTGGAAAAAGGTATGCAAGTTGAAGATTGCATAGTGGGTTCAACGGTAAGTATCTTATGGGAGTTTACCTAAATCAACCCAAATATGACTGAGTATTTATACCTAAAAACAATTGGGGCTTATCACCAAAAACACGTATAAATACGGGTGTATTTAACGTATTTAAATGGCTGGATAATCAGCAAGTGAGGCTATTTTAAGGGGTGTAAGAAAAGTATTTTATATGCTTTACATGATTGCTTTGCATTACAGCAAATAGCAAGCCAGTATATTGTATTAAAATAAAGATAATAGTATTATAACCCCTCTTTTTATTCACATCAAAGGTATTTTATTACATCTAACTTTTATATTTATTGCTCCTCATATTGTCAAAAATGCTTCTATTCATCACTTGTTATTTGCCCAGCCTAATAGTAAATGTTTTAAGAAAACGATTCACAGTTAAATATTTGGCTCAATCCTGATTATCAAATACTTATAAGAGGTTTTTTCAGCTATTACAAAAAACAATAAATCTTTACTTTTCTTGCAGAGGTCTGGTTTTTTGTTATATTTGTCAAATATTGGTACTTAACTATCAACCAATGAATATATCTTGCCTTTAGCTATTTATATCTACACCTGATAATCATTTACCAATTTCTTACGTTTATTATTTTTTTTTAATTTTTTTTATCATGAATATTTTTGTGGCCAAGTTGAGTGACGAAACCACCAACGAATCCTTACATTCTCTATTTCAACCCTTTGGAGAAGTTGAATCAGCTAAAGTAATTTATGACCGCGATACGGGGATGTCTCGCCGTTTTGGGTTCGTAGAAATGCCTAACGAAGAAGAAGGAGTTGAAGCAATCAACGCTTTGAACGAAAGTGATTTTGAAGGAAGAAACATTGTAGTAAAAAAAGCTCGTCCTCGTGAACAGCACAACAATCGCGCATTTAGCGGTGGTGGTGGTGGCTACAACCGAGGCGGAGGCTACGGTGGTGGCTATAACCGGGGCGGAGGCTATAACAACGGGTACTAAAACCAGTTATAGTACAACCCTCACTATCACATACATTATTATCTCCATTTCTATGGCACCTGATAATCAACACATCAGGTGTTTTTTTGTGCCCTACCGAAACAAAGCACCAATGGTATAACGTATAGGCTGGCAAGTTCTGGGTAGCCCACCTTTTTATCATTTTTTTTGTAAATAACCTTCCGATAAAATGAAAAATCACTCTTTTTTATCAATGGTGTGGCTATGCCTTTTGTTTCCTTTAGTGAGCAGTTGTGGTAAGATACAACTCCCTGTTGAAACTCCGCTTTTTTTGGATCAAACCTCTGTGGCTGTTTCTTTTGACAGTGGCCAATACCTTAACAACTGGAACCGAACCGATACCAAGGCTTATATTGAAAATCAACTCACTACACTTCTAAAAGAAAACCGGGTAGAAGTACAAGGAGGGCTTTTTGTAAATACCCCATTTAAATTAACCATTCGCAGCATACGCTTTGGTCAAAAAACAGGCACCACCATTCGCTGCCCCGAAGATTGCGGCATTACCACAATCTCACGCGAAAAAGTAAGGCTTGACGTAGCATTTGCCCTTTATAAAAATGGGGAATTGATCAAAGCATGGGATTTTTGTGATGTAGCCAAGGAAAGTATCTACGAAGAAGATGATCCTTATTCTGATTGTCCTGTGTATAGTACCGGTACCATTTTAGTTGAGTCGATGCTTGATCGATGTATAGAAAAAATACAACGAAAAGTAAGTCGACGAATGAAAAACAACGTCTAAAGGGTATGTGTTATAAGTATTCAAGCTCTATTGATGTATAGATCATTAAAAAACCCGCTTTTAACCTCAACCAAAAACGGGGTTTTCAACTAAAAAATTATTCTTTGCTTACTCCTTCACCAAAAGCAATCCGGGTTCGGGGTAATTTCTCACGTATTTTTTGTTGAGTAGCTTCAGATATAGGGTTGCCCTTCAAATTGAGTTCTTGTAATACTACCCAGTTTTCTATGCCTTCCGGCAGATCGGTCAACTGGTTGTTGTTGAGGTACAAATACTGAATATAGGGTATCTCGGTTATCTCGGTGGGCAAGGCTGTCAGCTGATTGTTGGCAAGGTTAACTACCATCAATTTCTTTAAACCTTTTATCTCTTTGGGCAGTGCCGTCAACTGGTTGTTGTCTAAATACACCTCTTGCAAGTCTTCTAACTCTCCTATCACCATTGGCAATTCAGTCAATGCATTACTACCCACGTGCAACCACTTCATCGCCTTGCAATTGCCCAAGGCATCAGGTAGTTTGCCCAACTTATTTTTTTGCACATTAAATCTTTCCAGTTTTACAAGGTTGCCCAGGGTTTCGGGCAAAGCTGTAAGTTCATTTTCACCTATACTCAAGTCAGTCAACGCCACCATTTGCTCTAGAGCTTTGGGTAGTTGGGTCAGCCCTTGCTGATCTAAGGTCAAAAACGGCAAATACTGCCAGTGATCAGCGTCTACAGGAATGCTGCTGAACTGCTTGGCTTGTACATGTACCGTTTCTATATGCTCCAAACTTTTAAACACATTTGCCAGGTCAAGCCTTTCGTTATTGCGTACATCCAACTCTTTGAGTCCTTTCATTTGCGCTATAGAGGCGGGCAACTCTGCCAAGTTGTTGTGATGTAAATGCAAAAACTCTAGTTTTTCAAGTTTTTCCAAGCCTTGGGGCAAACCAGTGAGCTTATTGTGCTCCAGCGAGAGGTATTCCAGGTTTTTCAGCTGGGTAATTTCCGAAGGAAGCTCAGCAATTTCGTTGTATTCCAGATAAGCGATTTTTAGTTGTGACAGGCTGCCTATTTCTGAGGGCAGGCTTTTGAGCTGGTTGCCCGACATTTGCAAGTGCTCAAGGGTGGTCATTTGGGCAACTTCAGCAGGCAATACCTCTATCTCATTGTCAAAGATATACAGCTTTTTGAGCTTGGGTAACTTAAGCAATGCTGCCGGAAATTGAGTAAACTTATTGCGTTCCAGACGCAACTCTTCCAGGTATTCGAGTTGATCAAAAGTTTCGGGTAGTTCTTCTATTTGGTTTTGCTGTATTTTGAGCCACTTAAGCGCCGAAAGTCTACCCAGTTCGGGCGGCAAATGTTTGATCTGGTTCACACTTACATTGAGCGCTTCGAGCAGGGTCAAATTGCCTACTTCGGGGGGGATTTCAGTCAAAAAATTATCGCTCAATTCCAAAGACTTAAGACTTGTGAGCTTATCGAAATGATCAGGAAAACGATGGAACCCGTTTTTACCCAGGTTAAGCACCTCAAGATTACGCAGGTTGAGCACTGCATCGGGCAATTTGCCCAGGCGGTTTTGGTAAAGGTTGAGTACCTTAAGGTTGCGCAGGTGGGTAAGCCCAAAAGGGATCGTACTCAAAAAATTACTGCTCAAATTTATTTTTTCGAGCCCAAACATCCGCTCAATATTTTGCAATACCTCGGGTTTTTCTGTAAAGTCCTGCCCTGCCAACTCAATCTCTTTGATGTCTTCCAACACTTCCATAAACCCATGCTCAAGACAAAGCAGCAGTTTGTCGCTGGTACCAGTCAAATAAGTTTTTAATTCTCCAGGCATTGGTTCCATTCCCGATAAAATCTGAAAGGCAAGCTCATTATTAAACCTTTCGCTACTTTCGAGATGTCCTTTGATGTTTTCGATAAAGTCTTTGTCCATAAAATTGGTAATCATAATAAATACACGCTATGGTGTATGCTTGCTGATCAATATTGCTTCTCTTGTAAAATTAACAGATTAATTCTAACAACCAGATCGTTCACAAAAAAAGTTTGAGCAAGTAATGACACAGTTTTTCCGAAATAACAATTTTTTAAAACCTTTTGAACCCACAATCACAAAAATAAATTGGATATTTGATCATAAAGTCTATACTATAGAAAGGACTCTGTCCATCATTTTATTACATACTGTACCTTTAACGCTTAGTTTTTAGTATGTAACTTAAGCTGCTTTACTCGGTAGAGGCTACAACCAATTGAGCCTCTGAATGCCAATGTATATTGACGTTATAAGAGCTTGTTTAAATTTTCGCGTTTAGTGTGATTTTCGATGAGTTTTGTGCTCAGATGCGTTAAATTTTGAAGTAATAGTTCTGGAATCCCGAACTTGATTCGGAGCAGCGCTATTGCTGATAACCGATGGCTACAGCTTTGCTGTGCCGAGTTTATAAATCCCGAACTTGTTTCGGGGCTCTGCCAACGGCTAAATTTAGCAATATATGAGTGCAAAAATCGCGTAAAACGCCTTTTAGGTGAATTTTAAACAAGCTCTAAGGGTTAATTACTCTACCCTACTATTTTTCACCTCGGTTTGTGCCTCCACAAATCGCCCCGTCATAGAGCTTGGCAACAGTTTTTTTCAAGGTTTCGATCAGCTCGTGAAGACACGATCTGAGGCAATGACGCTCAACAAGGTTAAAAACTGGGTAGAGTAAGGGTTAATCACTCTTTTGTATAAAAAAATTAAATTAATCGTAGAAAAATGGAAGTTAAACAAGGGAGTCAATATTCTGAAGTTTATATCCAACGCATCAAACAGTTTCTCAACAGTCGTGATGAGGCAAACATAGAACTAGCCTTTTTTATACTGAAGGGCAATGGGGTGCCACCTGAACTTTATAAAATGCTCTCGACCGGAAAAAAAGTACTATTATGCCTGGAGCATGGCTTTTTAGATATTGTTGCTAACATCCCAAGTCTGGACTGGGAAGACTGTGAACTCAAAGAGATTCCGGCAAGCATTGTACACCTCAAAAACCTACGCGAACTTTACCTTGAGTACAATCAGTTAACTGACTTTCCACCTGAAATAGCCCAACTTACCCAGCTCCGCGAGATCAATGTAAGCGAAAACTTATTTGCGTCGCTGCCTGTTACCATAGGCAAACTTACCCAACTTGAAGAACTTAAACTCAGCGGCAACCAATTAACTACGCTACCCCCCGAAATAGGCAATCTCACCAAGTTGCAATACATTGGTTTAAGCAACAACCGTATTACTTCGCTTCCTCCAGAGTTTGCCCAATTACAAAGCCTCGAATACCTGGGCTTTAGCAATAATGAGCTTACCCAACTCCCTCAGGAAATATACAGCCTGCCCCGCCTCAAAAAAATAACCCTTTATGGGAATTACTTCTCTCACGAAGAAATTAAAAAAATAAACCGTCATTTACCCAATACTTATGTGCGCTTTCGTTAAATAACGCTACACGCCACGTTTGCTGCCATAAATATGAATGTGCAGCCGATCGGTGTAATGAAACCCGTATTGCTTGCATTGTTCTACCAACCACAATTGTTTGGCCTTGAGCTGTTCGGGGGTAGTGCCTTCAGGCATTAGGTATACCTTATGGGAGGGCAAGTCATACTTTTTTATCAGTGCTAACACCTCCTCAAGATCAGCTTGTTGGGCAATCACAAACTTAAACCAAGCCTTGGGGCTTTGCCTAAAAAAAGCATACACTTCAGGTTTTTCCCTGATTTTCATAGAGTTATTAGAGTTTTCTAACTTTGGCGATACGTTGTATTGATCAATCAAAGCGTCAAACTCGCTGGAAGGCAACAAGGTACCGTTGGTTTCTACCTCAAACCAATACCCTGCGTCTTTCTTGCGTAATTGAGCCATTAACTCTACCCATGCTTTTTGCTGCAGAAACGGTTCTCCTCCAGTCAGCACCAGATTTTTGCAAGCATACGGTTCTACCTCCTCAATAATTTGTGCCGTACTTAGCTCTACAATTTGCTCTTTTTTATCGTATTTTTCATAACCCGGCGTTTGGTCAAACACATGCGGGTACGGGGTGTTTTTCCAGTTCCAGGTATAGTCAGTATCGCACCAAATACAATGCAGGTTGCACAAGGAGCTTCTGATAAAAACCGTGGGTTTACCCAGGCTTTTACCCTCGCCTTGTATGGTGTAAAATATCTCTCCCTTTCCGTTAAATTTGGCAATCTTCATGATTCAGTAATAAGCAATAAGCCACAAACTTCAAGCAACGTTTGCTTAAGCTTATGGCTTATCATTGTTTAATATATAGTGCAATATTAGCAAAAACAGACAGTAAACGCTAAGTAACGTGTTCAAAATAAGTTTCTGTTTTTTAGGGCAAATACGCACGACTGACTAAGGCATTTTTTGCGCTCGTAGAGCTTGAATTCCGAACTTGATTCGGAACAGCGCTACGGGCAATAAAAACTTACAGTCCCGGCGGAACTGCCGGGGTAACGAAAGGCAGTAAAGCGGATTTATTCTAAACCGGACAATTATTGCGAATACGTTACTAAGAATATACGAAGCACTTGTTTGTTACTTGCCTACCCCTGTACTTGTGTTGCTGGCACCGATGCACGAATGGCCTGCTCGATATCGGCAATAATATCGTCAATGTGTTCAAGCCCGGTAGAAATGCGAATAAGGCCAGGGCTAATGCCTACAGCCATTCTTTCTTCATCGCTGAGCTTAGAGTGGGTAGTAGATGCCGGGTGAGTAGCTATAGTACGCGTATCGCCCAGGTTGGCCGTAAACGAAATCATTTGCAAAGCATTGAGAAAGTCACGCCCTCGATTTACCCCTCCTTTTACTTCAAAACTCACCAAACCACCTCCCAAACGCATTTGCTTTTTGGCCAGTTCATACTGGGGGTGAGAAGGTAAAAACGGGTATTTCACAAAACTAACTTCTGCGTGTTTTTCTAAATATTGCGCCAGTTTCAGGGCGTTATCACAATGTTTTTCCATTCTGATAGACAGCGTCTCCAAACTTTTAGACAATATCCAACCATTGAAAGGCGACAGAGCTGGTCCGGTGTGGCGCGCCATAAAACGTACTTCTTCTATGGCGGCTTTTGTACCCAATACAATGCCCCCAATGGTGCGTCCTTGCCCATCTATAAACTTAGTAGCAGAATGCGTTACCACGTCTGCTCCAAACTGAACTGGGGTTTGTAAATAAGGGGTAGCAAAACAATTGTCTACTACATACAATAACTCATGTTTTTTGGCAAGCTTGCCCGCCCACTCCAGGTCTATAATGTCTAAGGCAGGGTTTGAGGGAGTTTCTATAAATAATATCTTGGTGTTGTCTTGTATGGCAGTTTCCCAACTATCGGGTTTGTCTATGTCTACATACGTATGGCTAATGCCCCAACGTGGAAAAATCTGAGTAATGATTTGGTGGGTAGACCCAAACAACGAGCGACAAGCCAGCACGTGGTCGCCCGCCTTAAGAAAAGACGCCATGCTCAAAAACATAGCCGCCATACCAGAGGCAAGCGCGATTCCGTCTTCGGTGCCCTCCAACAAACACATTTTCTGAACAAACTCATCGTTATTAGGGTTCGAATAGCGCGAGTAAATATTGCCTTCTTGTTCGTTGGCAAACAAAGCACGGGCGTGTTCGGCATCGTTAAACACAAAACTTGAGGTAGCATAAATGGGCGCAGAGTGTTCGCGCTCTCCCGAACGCGTGACCTGGGTACGAATGGCGTTGGTTTCAAAGTGTTCTGAGTTATCTTGCATTGATATTCGTGTTAGTATTATTAAAGAATGTGGGAAGGCTACAAATGCACTTTGAAAGCACGCATAACACTTCCTTAAAATCAAATATAATCAGAGATTTTAGTTTTCACAGCTTTGCAAAAGGGCTTTATACCTACAGACAAAAAATAGTCAGCATAGTATCAAACACCTACACAAGGCTTTTTACAAAACAAAAACAACCTAAAACACCTCATTACTTAACATTTCAATAGCAAGCTTACATAATTAAGTATATTATTTGTTAACCCAACCCATCACCTACCCCTTAAATTTTGCTGGGCAATCGCCTAAAAACTGGTCGACTTGCAAAGCTTTCCCATCCCTGGGCAACCACAAGCAAACTAGCCATACTTGCCCCTTACTCCATCAAATAGTTCATTGTAAAAAGTTAAATTGTAACCTTTCGCTATCAGACAATCATTTGCAAATCAGGTTTTTATTGGGCAACACCTGTTTTTTTTTCTCATAAACATTACTAACATGCCTGATTCATCGATAAAGAGGTTTTGAGAGATAAAAACTTGTACCAGGCTTCTATAAAATAGCACTTTAATCACCTGAAAATCAATATTATAAAACATTATTTATATTTTAGTCAAGCGATAAGACCAGTCTAAAGGTTACAAAGCCCAGCCTGAAACAGCATATATTTGGTCATTTTTTAAGATTCTCCCTTTCATTACTTTACAATGCCATTGATATATTACAAAAAAAACACCCATACTTATTTGCTATAGGGCTGGTAGCAAACAAGTATGGTAAAAAAAACCTGAGAACACTGTAAATTTGCGCCAATCTTTTAATCAGCCCACACAAAGCTATCCATCTACCTTCAATTTTTTGGGTAAAACAACTCATAAAAACCCAAAGAATAATTATGCTCAGTGTCTGTCTGTTTTTTATAAAAAAAAGATCAAATGCATCAAGGTATCAAAGTAAATTTATTAATACTTATCATCAGTAGCTTACTCTATAGTTGTTCTTTATTTGAGAAAGAGTTTATTCTGCCATCACCAGTGGCTACAGAAGCCAGCAAAGTAGAGGTAGTGAGCTTTGTGGCACACTGGAAAAAAGTAACCGGAGCAGGAAGCTATGAAATAGACCTGGCACTTGATAAGGATTTCACTCAGTTTGCCCCTGGTTATCACGCCAAAAGGGTTACCGAGCTGGCTGTACAACTCGATAACCTGGAAGCCAATACCACTTATTACTACCGGGTGAGAGCAAATATATCTAATCAAACCTCTCAAAACTCTAACGTGATCACTGTCACCACCAAGGCATTAGGCAGCCCCTTGGTATACCCAGCCACCGAAATCTCAGCCACTGGTTTTCGCCTGCACTGGAAAAAAATGCCTATTGTAACTGCTTATGTATTGGATGTGGCTATCGACGAAAGCTTTACTAGTTTTATAGAAGGTTACCAAGGGCGAGAAGTAGTGGCAGACACTCATTTGCTCATCAGCAATGTCACGGTAAACAAGCAATATTTTTACAGAGTAAGGGTGAAACAATCCAACTCATTGTCGGAATACTCAAATACTTTATCAGTGTTTACCACTGTTTTGCCCAGCCCCGAATCACTTCCCGCTACCGAGGTAGGGTATACGAGTTTTATAGCCAACTGGAAAGCAATGCCTGAGGCAAGCTCCTATCAAATAGATGTATCAACTGACCCTTTCTTTGAGCGTATCTTGTCCAAATACAACAATTTAAACGTAAGTGCCAATCGTTTGGTAGTGGTCAACCTCGATGCTAACAAAAAATATTATTACAGAGTAAGGGCACTCAACAGCGAAACCAGGTCTAATTACTCTAAAGTGGTCATTGTCAGTACGATTAACCTGACGGCTCCAGTAGCCACGGCTGCCACCAATGTAGAAAGTGGGGGTTTTAGAGCCAATTGGCAACCAGTAATTAATGCTGCCTCATATTTGATAGATGTGGCACTTGATCCGGGCTTTAGTCAAATTTTGCCCACTTACAATAACCTGGCGGTTATCGACAATTTTGTAGATGTACAATCGCTTGACGCCAGTACTACCTACTATTACCGGGTAAGGGCTCAAGGCCTGGGGGCAATATCTGGGTACTCCAATACCATTGCTACAGTGACTGGCTTATTGCCCGCTCCCATTGCCAATGCTATGAGCGACCACAAAGCATTTGAGTTTATCGCCCACTGGCAAGCACAAGCAGACATTAATATATATGTGCTGGATGTGGCTACCGATGCCAACTTTAGCAACTTTGTGGTAGGCTATCAAAATAAGGAGGTATTGGGCAACTCACACAAAGTTACTGGGTTGGACTTCAAAACATCCTATTATTACCGTATACGTGCCAAACGCCTTAGTAAATACTCGGCTTACTCAAACATAATACAAGTAAACCCTTGTATTAGCAATAGCTGTAAACTTGCCCAAATAGATTTTAGTGGAGCTTATGATACGTACGACTCTCAGTTTCGTAGCCAAACTTATACTTATGATGCACAAAATCGCTTGATTAAAATTGATCATCATAAAAAAACCGCCCTCAAGTGGTTTATTAGCTACCATGCCAATGGTACCATCAACACAGTAGACAAACACCATACTGATACACTTGCGGTAAGGCATATTTATACTTACAGTAACGGGGTGTTGGCATCGGTAAGGCAAGAAGACCACGCAGGTAAGTTCAAGGAACTGTGGAAGTTTACATACAACGCCCAAAAACAGCGTACTTCATGGGCTATCTACAGCAATGAGGCAGGTACTGCCCTCAAGTATTACTTTTCTTATGTAAGAGACGCTAAAGGCAATGTGGTAATGGTAAAGACTATAAGTGGGGCGATATTTAGAGAGTATAGTTACGAGGAAAGCTTAAGCCCACTGGCTTTGTTTAACCCCGACTTATGCTTTTTTATTGCTACCAATCGAGACCTGTGGACCAGGGAAGTGGCTGCGGTTAACTTTGAGGAGAATGAGTTTAGAGGTTTTTTACCTATACGAAATATTAAGAGTGAAAAAACGGGCAGTTTAGAGCTGTTCAATTATCTGTTGAACCACAAAGGCGTTGCCACCCAAAAAATAGCCTTTTTTGCTGCCATTTATAAGATGCAAGGCTGTAGTTTTTAAGCTAGCAACTAGTACTCTGGGTACTAAATTCCTTTCACATATTTCGGCTTCTTTTGCCTGCTGACTTCACCTAAAAAAACTCACGTAGCTTAGGCTATGCTCGTTTTTTGGAGGTTTGACAGCCACCAAAATAAACTCGAAATAGTGTATAAACTACTTAGTTCCCAAAGCACTAGGAGCCAGGTACTAGGTACACCCTGTTCTCTGGGTAACTACGCTTTTTCTATCACGTTGGTTTTTAGCGATTTATAAAGTCCGTAGTTCAAAGCTTTGACAGGGTTCTAGCGATATTGTAACCGCAGGTTATATTTGGTATCTCACTGAACATTTGCCTTATTTATTGCACTTGCTTTTTGTGAAAAACATGGTGCGCTTAGTCTGGTTTTCTGGTACGTGGGTTTTTGAGCTTGCAAAAAAAACTACTATTTTGTGTTCAAAGCAGTTTTAAACACTCATTTAGGCAACCTATAACGCCCAACACCATGCAACTCACCGACTGGAAAGCCAAGGGGAAATATTTTACCTATAAAAATCAATCAATATTTTATGTACAAGCAGGGCAAAATGCCAATCAACCCGATAAAGCGCATTTATTGCTCATACATGGGTTCCCTACTTCGTCGTGGGACTGGCACAAGATATGGCAACCTCTCACCGAAAAATTTGTGGTAACTGCCCTTGACATGATAGGTTTTGGATATTCGGCAAAGCCTTACAAATACTATTACAACATTCACGACCAGGCACGCTTACACGAGGCGCTCCTGACTGAATTGGGCATCAAAAAATGTCACATCCTTGCCCACGATTACGGCGATACCGTGGCACAAGAAATGTTGGCTGCTTTTTTAGACCGAGCCAAACAAGGCACTCTTCAGACAGGTGTAGAGATTCAATCGCTTTGTTTGCTCAATGGTGGATTATTTCCCGAAACTCACCAACCCCGTACCATTCAAAAAATGCTCATTAGCCCACTGGGGGTATGGGTAACAAAGCTGATGAATAAAAAACGTTTTAGTCAAAGGTTTTCGGAGGTATTTGGTGCCCATACGCAACCTACCAGCCAGGAACTGGATGATTTCTGGCAACTTATTGCTTTGAACAATGGCCATAGAATAGGGCATAAACTGATTCGCTACATGAACGAACGCAAGGTGTACCGCGAACGCTGGGTGGGTGGGCTCAAAAATTCTATAGTACCTATCAGGCTTATCAACGGACCCGCCGATCCGATATCGGGCAAGCACATGGTGGCACGTTATAAAGAAGTGGTGGATAACCCTGACGTAGTGATGCTTGATGACACGATAGGGCATTATCCTCAGGTAGAGGATCCCGAAGGTGTGTTACAGGCTTTTTTAGCATTTGTAGGAGGCATATAGGCAGACAGGATTCATTTGTACTACACAAATCTCCTATCAAAAAATCCCCAAAAAGCAATGGTTAGAACAGTTCCATAGCTTTGGCTATGCAAAGGTTTTTTGACTCGCCCACTCAACAAATATTTTGTTTTATTGGCACATCTTATTTTTTCCGCTTTACTTATCTTTTTGGGGATTTTTTATGTATACAAAAACCTATGCCTTGGCAAAAGGTGGAACATTATAAGCGTACGAAGGTTGTGTTTCCAGCCACTCTTCGGCCTCTTCTATGTCGTCAAAAGTTTTGTACTCAAAGTCTCTGCTTAACTGACTTTGCACATTGTTTACGGTGTGGTTGGCAAACACCGAACTGCTTACTACAGTTGCTATGTGCACCAGGCCATAGTGTCTCATTGCGGGGTAATAGTTGTCAAGCACCCACTGTTGGGCAGCTGGCGAAGATCCTTGAAAACCCCTAAAATCATTCATAATTTTATTGATGCCCAGCGTCTTGAAATATTGCATTGTTTGGGTAAACAATTCTTTGATTCCTTCGGCACCTAAAAATGCATCGATTTTCAAGCGAATAAACCCTTCTGCTGGATCAAAAGAGACAGTTGCTTGTTTCGATTGAAAGTGTACGTTCATAACAATAATTATGTTTTATGTAGTGTAGTGTGTTATATTGCATTATTCAAAGGCAAATGTATGCATAGTTATCAGCATAAAAAAAAGTGCCCTACATTTATTAGTGCACTCCTTTAAGGTTTTTTTTAATTTATTCTGGCTGATGACTAAATGCAAGCAAAACGATTCTACACAAAAACATTTTAACTCAATAATTAAAGCGTTATTCAAGTAAAAATAAGATGTATGATCAAAAACAAAGTAGGATATTTTACAGATACGTTTACAAAACCAAAGTGAGTATTACCTTCAGCATCATACTAAGTGCAATGCTCCCCAAAAGCATATTATTGAGGTGATTATATTTTTTATCACTTATTTTACCTATAATTTTTTTACCAATAAAAGTCCCAATAACTGCCATAAAACCCAACAAAAGTAACGCAAAGGCAAAAGACGTAAAATCAAACTTCATGACGCTCGAGAACACGATAATTTTGCTAAGTTGAGTTAACGCCTGACAAACCGACTTGGTACCTACCATTGCTTCTTTAGTCACATTGTTGAACACAAAAAATGAAGCAATAAAAGGTCCCGTTACTGCCACTATCATTCCCAAAAAACTAGACACAAAACCCACCCCTATAAACACATTGAGGTGGATAGATTGGTGCTTTGGTTGAGGGATAAGCACAGTGGCAAGAATAAATGCCCCCACCAAAAACTCCAGCAGCAAAGGGTGAAAGTAACCAAAAAACAAGCCTCCAAGGTAGGCGCCTGGCACCAACAATAATACAAATCTCCATACAATATCCCAGCGAACTTCGCGGATGTATACTAACACCCGCGAAGTATTACCAATAAGTTGGACTCCACTGTGGATAGGAATGGCTTCTTTGATGCTTACGACCCAGGTAAGCACTGTAAACAGAATAGCCCCACCAGCAAGCCCAAACACTGAGCTAATCACTGACGCCACTACTGCCGTAAACATTAAAACAATTAAACCACCTGTACTCATCCAGCTTTAGTGGCGTTGAGTTGTTGTACATACGCCTGGTACGCTTGCATTAGCTCCATATTCATTTGATGCGCAATGTCTGTAAGCCTGGCATAGTCAGCCAGCAAGTGCTTTTCCAGCTTCATGGCCTCTACCCCTCCTTGCAAAGACTTACGGTGGGCGCTTCCCAACTGGGTGGCTACCGAATAAGCCATGTCTATTTGCTCAGCACTGTTCAAATTGGCCTTCAGTTTGGCATTTTTTGGCGGAATAGCCCTACCCCAATATTCCTGGTTTTGGTAAGTAACATACCCCATGCGTTGCTCTACTCCAGGGGCATAAAGTTTAGACGCCTCTATCATACGTATGCCATGGTGATTGTAAGGGTTATAGTACCAGCGATTGTCAGGGTCTTGGTATACAGTTTTGATGTCCAAAAACACACTTTCGGCTTCGGTGTTTTTCTGGGGCGACAACACCATCAGAAAACGCTGATTGCCAAATGTACCAGTAGCTTGCCCTGCCTCGGTCAGTTTGTGAGTACTAAGCAGGTCTAGTTCGTTGCGACTCTGTAGGTAACCTTGTAGTAAAGCCTTTAGGTCTTTGTTATTGGTACGCACAGGATTATTTCGCATACGCTTTGCCCACTTAATGTTTGCCTTGAGGTACTCTTCTACGTTGTTGTGCCATACTGTAAATTTTGCCCGGTTGCTTGCCGTAGAAATGGGTTTATAAGGTAAATGAGGCGCATGAAAGCTGCGTAGGTATCCTTCTAAAAAGTATTCGAGCACTTCTTTAGACAAAAACTCATCGGTTACTTCTTTGCGCTTGACTGACACCGATGCCAAAAAACGTACAATGTCCCAGGCATAAGGCCCTATGCGGGAACGATCAAAGTCTATCATGGCGGCTCCTTTGCCATTGATTGTGTAGTTTTCGATGTGAGGATTGCCATGCAAAAATACTTGAGGCACGCCTTTGTGCGGGTACAGTTGAGCAAAACGCTCTTGCATTTTCATTGACATGTGACGAAAATAAAGAAAAAAACCTCGGTCATTATCAAGGTATTTCTTAGACAAATTACTCGTTGTCTTCTCAGGTTTTTTTGAAAAAATGTTCATAAGGGATCTTTTATTTTACATTAATTTCATAAAATATTAACACAAAAGTAACATTAAATATTTTAAAGTTAATTTAATTAACTAAAAATCGCCCAAATTAAACAACAAAAAAAGAGGACAGTACTTTTTATTAACCAAACAAAATATTGTAAATAAAATTAAATCAGCACAAAAACCTATTATCAAGTTTAAAACAAAATAAAATTAAAAAAACACAAGTAGTGCTAAAAAAGTATTAGAGGACGAGAATAAGACACAAAGGGGATATTAATTAACATTAAATTAATATTAGATATTCGATACTATTTAGAACAAACCGTAGGGTGAAGCAATTAACAGAGGGGTATCAAAAAAAAATCCCCCTTTACAGGGGGACTTTCATCTTTATTTCTTGTCAGAATAACTTTTACTGTTTCTATCCTTTCTCCAGGTCAAAAACTTCTTTTAACTCCCGATTACTCATGTCACCTATCCAGTTTTCGCCTGTGCTCACTGTCAAGTCAGCCAATTCTTTCTTGGTTTGAATCATGGCGTTAATCTTTTCCTCAAATGTACCTTGGGTAATCATTCTATATACCATCACATTGTTTTGCTGCCCAATGCGGTATGCCCGGTCAGTTGCCTGGTTTTCTACGGCAGGGTTCCACCACAAGTCGTAATGAATCACATTACTGGCTTTGGTCAGGTTGAGTCCGGTACCTCCAGCTTTGAGCGAAAGCAACATGGTTTTCACATGAGGCTTGTTTTGAAAATCTTCTACCATCTGGTCACGCTTCTTACGGCTTACTCCTCCGTGCAACCAAAGCGGGGTATTATGGTAACGTTGCTCAAGCAAAGGCAGTAATAGGTCACCCATTTCTCGGTATTGAGTAAAAATAAGCGTCTTTTCACCATTCTCGTAAATATTGTCCAGCAACGAAAGTAACAATTGGGTTTTGCCCGACTGACCAGGGTCAAGTTGAGCATGTTTGAGGTAATGGCTGGGGTGATTACAAATTTGCTTGAGGGCATTCATTAACTGAAAAATCAAACCTTTGCGGGCTTTGCCCTCTTCGCCTTGCTTTCCTTCCAGTTCGCGCATGATCATGTCTACCACATTTTGATAAAGCGCCGTTTGCTCCTTGGTCAAGCTGCAAATCTGATCAGTTGTTACCTTGTCAGGCAAGTCACTGATAATACTTTTGTCTGTTTTTACCCTACGCAAAATAAAAGGTGCGGTCACTTTCTTAAAACGGTCTAAATGCGCTTGGCTTCGTTCTAGTTCTATAGGTTTGATAAATTCGTCTTTGAATTTGGTAAGCGCCCCCAGGTATCCTTTATTAGTAAAATCGAAAATACTCCAGTATTCCGACAAGCGGTTTTCTACCGGGGTACCACTCATTGCCACTACCCTATCGGTTTTTATTTTTTTTATTGCCTTGGTTTGCTCCGTAGATGTATTTTTAATGTTTTGGGCTTCATCTATAGCCAAAAAAGCCCACTTGATTTTGCTCAACACTTGTATGTCGCTGCGGGCAATGCCATAAGAGGTAATAATGATATCGGGCGTTTTTACATCAAGTTGGCGATTAGGCCCATGGTAAATCGCAGTTTGCAAACCAGGCGCAAATTTATTAATTTCCTTTTGCCAATTGCCCAACAAAGTAGTAGGTACCACTACCAAGGCTTTTTTCTTGTTTAACTTACCCTCCTCTTTGAGCTTAAGCATCAGGCTGATTACCTGTAGGGTTTTGCCCAAGCCCATGTCGTCAGCAAGCAAGCTCCCAAAGCCCAACTGCGCATTTTTATAGAGCCACTCATAGCCCCGTTGCTGATAAGGGCGCAGGGTAGCTTTTAAGTCTTTGGGCGAAGCTACTGTATCAAAAGCGACCATTCCTCTGATCAACTCGCGGGCTTTGTTATCTAAACCTACTTTAGCCCCCTTGTAGTCAGCGGCAAGCGCTGCCCTGAGCACTTCACTATCTGTTATTTTTGGCGGTTTATCCAGCTTTTTGAGCAAGGCCTCTACTTCTTTTTGGTCAAAAAGCACATACTCATCATTGAGCTTGACAATGCCTTTCAACTTGCGCACTACTTTTCTGAATTCGTCGGGTGACAAAAGCGTATCGCCCAAAGCCACTTGCCAATCAAAGGACAACATTTGCTTTAAATCTACAAAACTTTTGCTCGCCCCCGAACTCCCTTCGGCTTGTACCCTGCCCGACAGCTGGGGTCGTGCCAGGCGTTGCAGGGCTTTGGGCAACAACACTTGAATATTGAGCAACTGTAGGGCAGGCAAAGTGTACATAAAAATTTGCACAAAATCTTCGCTGCCTACCAATATACGGTAGTCGCCTTTTTCTTTGATGAGTTGTTTAATCGCGGGTAAATACTCTGCCAAAACTGCCAAATCTTGAATAATGCCCAAGCGAACATCTTTGTATTTTTTATATCGGAATACATCTTTGACACTAATAAGGTTATCCATTTGGGCACCTTGTTTTTGTACCCAAAAACTGAGGTCAAACATTTCGTCATCTTCCAGCTCTTCTACCTTCAGTACGGGCAGGTATTCTTTTTCGCTTAGGTAAAACTTCTGCAACCATTTCTGGATGGCTTGAGCATTTTCTTTTTGGGTAAATCCCTGTACAAACAAAGGGTTTTGGTCAAAAAAACTTAAGAAAACCGTCTCATTGTATTGCTGTTTGTTACTATAGGTATAATGCTCAGTCATGAAGTAATGTAAAAACACTCCTGCCAACATTTTTACCTGCTCTTCGGGCGTTACAAAACTGAGGTCATCTTTCACCGTCACGGCAAGCATTTCGGGTGGGGTAAGCTGCACCAATATGTCAAAAATAACTGCTACCTCATCTACCAGCAAAGCAGGCACCCAGCGAATGATATACTCGTCGAATTGGGTTTCTACCAACTCAGGGATAAACGCCGAAGTGGTGGCAAGGTAGGTTGCAAACCGATAAGTAAAATGTAAGGCAACTACCGAAGGATGATGACGGTGTAAATGAGCAGGATTCAGTTCGCGCAAATGCCCTATCAGGCTCATTGTGTTTTGTATAGGTGGCGGCGCTTGTACTTGCGTATTTTCAGGCTTGAGCACTGCATAACGAAAGTCTAGTGTATGACCTAAAATAATGTTGACTTCGCCCTGGTAGGCATCAAAAAAACCTTCTTCTACTTCGGGGAGTAGCTTTTGTTCTTTTTTTACCCCTTTTGCCACTTTAGTATATGCCTGCTCTAGCAGTATTTTAAAATCTTTGGCATGAAAAAACAATGGCTTGGCGGACAACAACTGCAGCAAGTTTTCTTTGCTGGGTGGTAAGGTCGAAAAATCAATTTTTTTGGTAATGGCTAGTTTATAGCTATAATCGGGCGATTGGCTGGGGTCTGCCAGTAGCTTACGCAAAGGCGTGACAGGCAACTTAAAGTCTCCATGCGAGGTAAAGCCTCTTTTTTGTATTTCGGCTAAGATATCAAGCCCGTGCAACAAAAACACCATAAAAGGGTTTTTGTCTATCTCGTTGCCAATGATATAAATCACTGCCGCCAAGTGTTTGCAAGGCACTGCCCAGTCGGGGCAAGAACAAGAACCTTGGATGCTATGCCAACTGTTAGGAAACAATTGAATGCCTTTTTTATTCAAAATCTCCAGCAAGTCTTGCGGCAATTCACGGTTGAGCAAAGATGACAAAATGAAGGGATCTTCAGTGATAATGTCCAGAACATCGTCTTTTTCGGCATCAGAAAACTCCTTTATCTCTAGCTTTTGCTTATAAGGGTAACGCTCTGACCCCTGTACTTTGGCAGTCACCACATTCCCTTTGATCTCTACATCCAGCACTGCTCCTTTGTTGGCATAGGTACGTCCTCTTGGTAAGCGGTTAGAAAAATCTATATTGTTCAATGCATTGAGCCATTGCTGCCCCCACCAGGTATTGCCATATTTTTTTGCCATTGCTTGCTTTGGTTTTACATTTTTGTAATAATTGGCAATATTCCTAAAAAACCAGTAATTATACAAGGGAGTAACTGTCCAGAAATACACAAATAATGCACAAACTTCAGAAGAGTTGTGTAGAGACACAAGGCAACAATACCTACCCTATGATAATGTGGCTAGTCTTACTCACTACTTACCTACTAAATTTAACCAAAATAAACCTGGTTGTTTTTACTGTTTTATATACGTAAAAACACCTGTATTTGCTTTGAACCTTCTATTTAGCTTGTAGTTTACATAAATACTATATACTTTTGATTCAGTTAGTTATGCAGAATAAATCCTCTATAAAAAACCTAATAAAGCCTATCGTAATTTAAGTTCTTAAATTAACCAAATATACCAGCACACACCACTCATACAATGTAAAGGTCAAACTACAACTGGCATTCACAATAATGCTCCTGCTTATCAAAAAATTGTAATAGTTTATCAGGTAAAGTACTTGTTATAACAACCTATAACAGGCAATGTATTCAAGAATATTCAAATATCCTGCTATGCATCATGCTAATTTATAGAAATACAAAACTTTATTATAAACTCAGTGGACAAAAATGATGAATAGGATTAACAGTTTATTTTTGCAAAAAAGGTATACCCGCAACTGGTATATCCAGAAATGGATTTTGGTATTGAGCTTTGTGGCTCTTTTGGGTTTTAATTTAAATTGGCTCGCCAAAAACAGCCCCCCATTAAATTTGACCTCCTCTGCTATAGCAAACAAGCCTGTTTTAAAACCAGAAAAAAAACTGCTTGCCCCTTCGTTGGATAAAAAAAACAAATTGGAGCTTATCACCCCTACCCGCACCTTTGCCACAGAAATATGCGACAATGGCATTGACGATGACGGTGATGGGCTGGTTGACTGTTACGACCCTGATTGTGCCAATAACTCCAGTTGCAACGGTTTTTTCTATGGCAATCCTATTCCCAGTTGTAACTTTACGGCAAACCCAGGTGATTTTAACCTGGTAGAAATATGGAACACTCGAAGTGCCAATGGTGGAGTAGATGGCGACAATAGCCAACCAGGTACTGCTCCTTTTGACCAACGTGCCACAGTAATGGTAGGTGACATGGATGGCGACGGAGTGCCCGAAGTAGTGGCAAAACAAGACAATCCTGGTAAATTGTATATGTTTAATGGCGTGACAGGACAGGTAGAAGTAAATGTAAATATAAGTAATAATGATAAGTTTACTTCAGTAGCCATTGGCGATGTAGACCGGGATGGCTTAGGCGAGGTTTTCTTTTTCAATGGCACTGGTAACCTCGAGAGATATGATTACGCCAACGGTACCCTTACCAAAACTTTCGAATCTACCACCCCCGAAAACGGACTTTATACCCCCAACCTTGCCGACTTTAACCAAGATGGAGTAGTAGAAGTATACGTGGGTAATAAAATTTACTCGGCTGTCAATGGTACACGTTTAGTAGATGGTTCAGGCTCCAGTGGAGCACATAGTGGAGAAAATGAGCCTTTTTCTATAGCGGTAGATGTATTGGCTGATGGGGCTTGTGCCAACTGTTCGGGGCTAGAGTTAGTAGCGGGCAACACCGTATACTCAGTAAATATTGCCACCGGCACACTCAATGCTGAAGTAACCGCTCCCGGAGGTTTGGGCGATGGGGTAACCTCTGTAGCGGATGTTGACAATGATGGTGACTTGGATGGCATAGTAGTAAGCAGTGGTAAAGTATACGTTTGGGACTTGCAAACTTCTACCCAGCTATATTCTACCTACACCCTTACAAGTACTACCAAAGGAGGACGTGCCAATGTAGCCAACTTTGATACAGACGACGAATTGGAAATAGGCGTAGCAGGTAAAAACCTCTACATAGTGTTAGACCCTACAGGCACCCCTGGCACTGGTACCCTTACCAGCAAATGGGAGAAAACAGGGCTGGACGATAACTCAGAGCGAACCTCTAGTACGGTGTTTGATTTTGATGGAGATGGGGTAAGTGAGGTAGTATACAGTGAAGAAGAAAACCTGGTAGTATATAACGGACAAACTGGTGCGCTGAAAACTACGATTATATCCCGATCGGGTACTCGATACGACAATCCTGTAGTAGTAGATGTAAACGGTGATGGACAAACTGAGATTATACTTACCGCTCAAGATGCCAATGGGCCTCTAGACGATCAACAAGCCTATGTGCGCTGCCTGAAGTCAACCAATAGGGTATGGCGACCTTCACGGGCAGTATGGAACCAACACAATTATTTTATTACCAATGTAAACGACAACCTGACCATTCCAAGGCAACAGCAAAACTACATTAACGTGACTGGTTTTGATGGGAAGCCTTACAAAAAAATATTGAATACTTTTTTGAATCAGGCAAGTTTGTATGATGTTGCTGGAGATCACATTTTTCCGGCACCCGACATGACGGCAGAAGTCAATGGAAACGCTACCAACATCTGCCAAAATGGTGGGGTCATCAACTACAGTTTTGTGGTAAAAAACGAAGGAAGCGCTACCTTGCCTGCCGGAGTAAAAATTGCCGTATTTGACAAAAACCCCTATACCGATGCAGCCCCCACGCTCATACAAGAGCTCACTACCAACGAGGCAGTACCCATTAATGGAACACTGATAGTAAACGGTAGCTCTACCTCTGGCATGCTCACCAACCTGCATATATTGCTCAACCACAACCACTCGGCAGCCACTTATACCTTGGCTGCAGGTACTACTACCACAGGTACCGCTGAGTGTAGCTATGCCAACAACTACCTCACTATTCCGGTAATACAGGCGGCACCTCCCAATCCGGCACTTACCGTAGGAGCTGCAGGCAATATTGTGTGTCCTAATGGAGCCACCGACATTACAGTGGCCACCTCTGAAGCTGGAGTAAACTATCAACTAAGAAAAGGTACAGATGCTGTAGGCACCCCACAAGCAGGTAATGGCGGGACTTTAAGCTTTAATACTGGGGCCCTTGCTACCGACGAAACTTTTAATGTATTGGCAACCAACGCTGGAGGCTGTTCGGTAGTACTAAATACCACCCAAACCGTTACTGTTATTAAACAAGACCTGACGGTAGGGGCACTTTCTAACACCATTTGTAGCGGTACAGCAGCCACGATTACCTTGCTTAAATCTCAAACTGGGGTAACCTATCAGCTGCGTAATGATGCTGGTGACGTTAATGTAGGAGGAACCGTAGCAGGAAACGGAGGAACCATTACATTTGCCACTGGAAACTTAGCGGCTAATACTACTTTTAATATTTTGGCAACCGGGGGAGCTTGTGTGGCAGGGGCAGAACTTACGGGCAAACAAACTATTTCGGTCGTCTCAACCCCTGCGACTGGTCTAACGGTTACCCCAAACAAGACCACGATTTGTAGTGGCGAAACAGTAAGCTTTACCATCACAGGTTCAGAAAATGGCGTAACTTATCAGTTGTTTAGCGGAAGCGCCAATACTGGCAATCCAATTACCAGTACTGGTGGCGACATTACCTTGACTACTGGAGCATTATCAGCTAATGTCACCATTAGTGTAAAAGCCAGCATAGGAAGTTGCGAAAGTACCCTTACCTCTACCCATGCCATTACTACAACTAATCCACTAAGTAGTGGACTCACCATAGGTGCAAGTAGTACCTCAATATGCTCAGGCACCGGGGTGCATGTGACTGTAGCCAGCTCCGAAACGGGAGTAAGCTATCAATTACGCAACAACACTGATAATAGCAATGTAGGTACCCCAGTAACAGGTACAGGTGGTACAATCAACTTGCCTACCGGAAACCTATCTGCCACTACAACCTTTAATGTGTTGGCCACAAAAACAGGATGCTCATCAGTGGTGCAAGCCAGTACAGTCACCATTACAGTATCAGACTTTGCTTCCACTATTGAAAATGGCACATCAGTCCTTTTTTGTGGTACCAGCGGAACACTTACTGCTACCGCTGTAACCGGGGCTACTTATCAATGGAAAAAAGATGGCATAAACATTGGCACCAATAGCAACCAACTCACTGTAAATGCTGCTGGTAGCTATATAGTAGAAGTAACAGCCAATGGATGTACCAAACCATCGAGTGCCAGTACAGTTACTTTTAGTCCTATAACTACTGCCACAGCAACCATCACATCTGACGCTACCAACAATACCATCTGTGCCGGGCAAAATATCACATTTACTGCTGTTGCCACCAACGGAGGAACCAGTCCTACCTATCAATGGCGAGTCAATGGAAACGATGTTGCCGGAGCCACCCAAGCTACTTTTACAAGCAACTCGCTCAATAACAGTGATGTAGTAACAGTAGTTATGACCTCCAGTTTGTCTTGTACACCAGCGGTTACTTCTAACGAAATAGCCGTTACAGTAAATGCTATTCCTTCGGTTACATTTACGGGAGTAGAAGCCAATGTAGAGGGCAATAACCAGGTCACCATTAATGAAGGGAATAGTGTCACCATTAACTTAACTGGGGCGGTTTCTTACACCTGGACTCCTACTACAGGCATTAACTCTCAGTCAACCGATGGAGCACAGGCAGTACTGGCACCCACCAGTACTACTACTTATACAGTAACTGCTACCAATGCTGCCGGATGCCAAAGTAATGGCAGTGATACCCTACGGGTAATAGTGACTCCTAATACCGATATATTCATTCCTTCGCTGTTTTCACCCAATGGAGATGGTCAAAACGATCGTTTTATCGTACGAGGAAGTGGTATTCAAACGATCAGATTTCGAGTGTTTGACCGCTCAGGGCACTTGATGTACGAAACCAGATCGATAGATGAAGCAATGACCACTGGTTGGGATGGAACCAGAGGTGGGGTAAACCAACCAATAGGCATGTATACCTGGAGCATCATCGGAACATTTGTAGATGGGCGGGAAATAAGCTTCAAGGGCGCCAAAGCCGGAAAAATTAATCTACTCAGATAGCACATTCAACAATGGGCAACAGGTTTAGTTACTTGTTGCCTTTATTAAAAACATAACGACACCTTAGTTAATCAATACAGATGAAAAATTTTACACAAAATTTTTGGGTAATCTGTGGTTTGTTATTGGGGTTGCATACCCTGGGGCAGGCGCAAGATTTTAACATGACCCAATACCATTATACACCTTTGCTTACCAACCCGGCAAGGGCTGCGGCAAGCAACGATCGTCAGATTTTTTTGAACTACCGAAATCAGCCCAATGTGGCCGATGAAAACTACCGGTTTTTTATGGCTACCGGGGTATATCCTCTCATCAACAAAAACACCCAAAAAAGGTGGGGAGGGGTAGCCTTGGGCTTTGTCAATGACCAAAACGGTACTTTCCTTCACACCAATGGATTTACCGGGGCTTTTGCCTATAACCACGAGATTGGTTCACACTTTTTGGGCAAAAAAACTGATCAATATTATACCAAAAACTGGGGCAAGCATCACATCAGTTTTGGGGCACAAGGGGGTTATTTTCAGCGCTCTATTCGCTTTGACAACCTCACCACCGATGCGCAGTTTCAGGGGGGAACCGTAAACCCCAACGCCGGACTGGGTGAAAGTGCCGCTAATACCTCACAAAGCTATTTTTCGGCCAGTGCAGGTATGATGTGGCAAGCCGAAGATACCTTGGGCAACACCAAAGCTTTTTTGGGCATGTCGTTGTACAACATCAACGAACCTAACCAGTCGTTTTTCAACGAGGTAAAAGATGTCATCCGACGAAAGTTTACCATGACGGGGGGAATGAGGGTATGGGAAAACCGCAACTTTTCGGTGTTTCCTAACTTCAGATGGATCAACCGGACGGGAAACAACCAGATCAATGCAGGTACCTGGGTTTTTGCCAGTCCTTTTATCCTGGGTCAAATCGCCCCTTATTTCAAAGATGCCAAAGTGGGCGTGGGTGCCTGGTACAACCTCAACAAGGCGATTATAGCTTCGCTGGAGTTTCACAAACCTTCGTATTTTGTAGCGTTTAACTTTGACTGGCCAACCGCTCAATCGTCTACCATCTGGCAGGGACACAGCGTGTTTGAAATCACCGTAGGGTTTAAGTTTAAGCGCAAGCCTCTTAAAAAACCTCACTACGAAATCCCCCCCATCGACCCCGACTCTGGTATGAAGTTTAACCCTGAACCTCCAGGGGCTATTCCTATGGCCATGGTGCCTACCCCTCCCCCACCCAAAGAAAAACCGAAAACCAAGCCAGGGCTTGAAGATGGTGCTTTTCGCTTTAAGCTGGGCAGCGACGAGCTGGACGAAAAGTCGAAGGCTTTGCTTGATAGTGTAGCCCAAAAAATGATGGAGTTTCCAGAGGCAGAGATTGAGGTATCGGGACACACTTGTAACATTGGTACCAAAGCGGGTAACCTGAGGTTGTCTAAAAAACGTGCTGAGGCAGTGCGTAAATATTTGATGGAATACGATGGCATTGACCCTAAGCGAATTAAAACTGCCGGATATGCCGACAATCGTCCGCTGGTGCCCAACGTAAACGAGCCAAACCGTAAGAAAAACCGCAGGGTAGCATTTAAGATGAGGTTTCCAGATAGTTAAAAAATAGTCCCAGATTTAGCCAGAAGCACCTATACTTCTGGCTTTTTATCAGTAGTTGGCTTATGGGCGTACCTAAATTTAGTTTTCAAAAAAAGGCATTGAAAAATGATCATTTTTTTAGGTCATCTGTTAGGCTTCATACCAAAATATTATTAACTTTTAGCAAGGCATTTTTGTCCATTGCTTCATCAATGCCTTGCCTCTCTTCGTCAAATATTCAACTCAATACAAAATATGACAACCATGCAATACTTACGAACTTTCACCTTTTTTTCCTTATTTTTAATGTGTACCTGGGGGGTTCAAGCCCAATTTAAAGAGGTTAAAACCGGAATGGTTAACCTCAAGTATAGTTCGGTAGCCTGGGGCGACCAGGACAACGATGGCGACTTGGATGTGTTTATGATGGGGTGGGACGGTAAAAAACGGGTTACCCGCATTTATAACAATAACAATGGACAGTTTGAAGACATTGAAGCAAGTTTGCCAGGGGTAAATAGTGTAGCATCGAACAACCTTGCCTGGACTGACCTGGACAATGACAATGACCTGGATTTGGTGCTTACCGGGCAAAATGGAGAAAGTCGCATTGCCAAAATATACTATAATGAGGGCAGTAATTACTTCAAAGAGAGTCCTCAAAAACTGGATGGAGTATACGCCAGTACGGTGGTTTGGGGCGACTATGACAACGATGGTGACCTGGATTTGCTCATGGCAGGCAATACTAAAAGTGGTGGCAGAAAAACTCAAATTTTTAGAAATGACAAGGGCAAGCTAGTAAAAATAAAGACAAACTTAATAGGCATCTCACGCGGAACGGCTGCCTGGGGTGACTATGATAACGATGGCGACCTCGATATTTTGGTATCGGGCAGGTACCACCCTACCAAAAAACTGGCGAAATGTCTTATCTACCGTAATGACAATGGCCAGTTTACCGACATTAACGCCAACATTACCGGGCTTTTGCGGGGGGCGGCTGCTTGGGGCGATTATGACAATGACGGGGATTTGGATTTGTTGATGTGTGGACTGACTGATCAAGGCAAAAGATTGACCAAGTTATATAAAAATAATAAAGGTAAGTTTATGGCAATCAATACCAATTTGATCCAGGTATCGCGCAGCTCGCTTGCCTGGGGTGACTATGACAACGATGGTGACCTCGATATTTTGATTACAGGAATGGACAATCAGGGCAAGCGACGCTCTAAAATTTACCAAAATAACCAAGGTAGTTTCAAAGACATCAATGCTCCGCTTATAGGTTTGTCGGCTGGATCGGCTGCCTGGGGCGACTATGACAATGATGGTGACTTGGATATTTTGATTACGGGCGAAGATCAGAGTTTTAACCAACATACCAAAATTTATCAAAACAACCTTAACAAAGGCAAAGATGTAAAGATGCACCCTCCGTCGAACTTAAACGCTGAGGTAAAAGGCAAAGATGTAGTATTGAAATGGGCAAAGATAAAAGATCTCAAGGGCATTACTTATAATATAAGAATTGGCACTGCTCCGGGCAAAAACGACCAGCTTTCGCCCATGGCAGACGCCCAGAGTGGCTTTAGGCTGGTGGTAGAAAACGGCAACGCGCACCATCACGACAATTGGCGAATAAAAAACCTACCTCCGGGCAAGTATTACTGGAGTGTACAAACCATCAATGGGGCTTTTCAAAGCTCTAAGTTTTCGGAAGAGAAGTCTTTTGAGGTACAGTAAAGTACCCTAAATGTGCTTTTCACCAAAAAAACCTCTACCTAATCCCAGGCAGAGGTTTTTATTTTGTACGAACATTAAAAGCGATATAACTAAAAACTAAGATTCTCAAATCTGACGAATGTTAATTCTCTTGATTTTGCTTGACTTGTGCTCTTCGTAAAAGGGAGCAAAAATCTGTAACTCTCCGTTTTCAAACACTGCCTCGATAGCCTCTACATTTACCCCAGAACTAATAGGCAATACCTGGAAAAAAGGGGTAATGATGTCTTCGCTTGAAGCGTCTTCTGCCAGTGTAGTGTAAATCATCAACTGGTCACGGTTTATTTCAATATTGTAGGCTTCAATAGGCACGGTTGGCGCCTTTATTTTTACTGTGTAGCCATCTTCAGACTGTATAATTTTCATTTGAGTAGCCACAATTCCTCCGGCTACAGTGTTCAATGCACGCACATCTTGCGCTATGCTTTTCAAAAGACCTTTTTCTATGGTTACTTTATTGGTTTGCATATTATCTTCCATTTTGTTCTTTGGTTTAGTGTTGGGGAATATTGTTGATTTTAAAGAGGGATTTATCAAAGGCTGTACCAGTGCCCAAAACCAACAGAATGCCGCTGATTTGCAAGGATTTACAGCCACAATGTCACACTTACATCGTAAACACACAACAATGGCTGACTTTATGACACAAAAAAGCCCGACAATCATGTCAGGCAATTACCATACATAGTAAAAGGTAAAAAGGCTGTGTTGAACATTTGCCCTTAATACGGGTTTAGCGTAGCATAAGTTTTACTTTTCCACCAATCCAGCAACCCACCGAAATCAACTGTCCTTTTTGCATCCCATAAGTATGTGCATCTACTATGTCGGGGCACTGTACCTTGGCTTTAGCCATTTTGGTGGCATTGCCTGCTTTTTGGTACATTTCATAAGCTGCTATGTATACTACACGGTTCAGCACGGGGTTTTTATTGGTGCAAATTTGCCCACTGTTGTAATACATATCGCCGATAAGGTTATATGCTTTTGAGGCAAGTTTGGCATCAGCTGCTGCTGCTTTCAAGGCAAAGTTTCGGGCACTTGTCTTATTTCCTGCGCTTCTTTTTGCCTTGGCAATGGCATAATACGCGCTTGCTTTTTCTTTGCTGGTTTTGGCGAAGTCAGGCAATTGGTTTATCAACTCCTCTACCTTAGCATAATTTTTTTGTTTTTTATAGATACTGATTACCAGCAATGCCCCCTCATAAGTAGGAGTTGCTTTAAATAATTTCTCGCTCATAATAGCAAAGGTAGAGTCTTGACCACAAGGTGCCGAAGGGTTGGTTTTCCTTATTTCGATCAACAAGCGCATAATCTCTTTGATCGTTTCAATATCGTTAGGGTTTTTGTGATAATTGGGCATATAATATAAATTAACAAACTCACAGGAAAGCATGGGTTTACCTTCTTTGCTTTTCGATCTAATTATCTTTTTGAAAGTATCATCTACATAGTTTTTTACCTCAGTCCAGTGTTGGGGGTACTTGGGCATATTGGCATTGATAATACTGGTGAGCTTATCATAAGCATCTACCACTTCTTTACCCGTAATATTTCCCTTTCGGTATTGCTGCGAAATCATATACATATAGTTTGACACACTGCGGTAGTAGGTATTATTGCCATTGAGAGCTATAATTTTGGTATACAGCTTAAACAAATCATTGACTTTGTCGGGGCGACTTCCCCAATAAAAAAAGGCATAATGTCCTTTTTGGTTCATTACCTTTGCCTCTTCGCCAAAATGTTTTACGCGCATATCATAAATCGCCAGGGCTTTGTCCTGATATTTGGCTTTCTGCTGTGCGTCAGAAGTTTCCTTTACCAAATTATGGTATAGGTTATAACCTTTGATATAGATGTTTTTATGAAAGTCAGGTTTATTTTTCAAGAACCAATTCAACGGTGGGATGGCTTTTTCATACTGCTTTGCCTTGTATAAATCGTCAAGCATTACATATTTTTCTTTTTCTTGCGGAGTTTGGGCAAAGACCAAGACGGGTATAAACAACAGTAACCAAAAGGCCTGAGAAACATATTTCATCATTATTACAACAAACATTAGTATAAACATTGGACATAAGTACTTTTGCCAGAATAATCAACCAAAACAAAAGCTATAATTACAAGTATAGAAGGTTTAAAGATAAAAAACAACTATACTCTTAGTTTTTAAACTAAGACTTTAAGAGTTGGTCATTCATTACTTATAAAAAACACTGCATAGGCTCAAAAAAAATAAACTCTGGAAAGAACTCCTTTAAATGTCAAAAAATGCTTGGCTATCATACTATTTTAACCACAAAAACAGCAAATTAAGTAATTAACCCTCATTAAAGAATCATATCAATTGACTAATTAAATTATCTTAACATAAAGTTTAAACAATTAGAATTTACAAACATTATCTTCAACTAAAGATGCTAATTTATACCCTCTGACAAACAATTGACACAGCTTATAAAACCCACAAAAACACTTAAAAACAACTATAAAAACAAAATAAATTTTACTAAAACATTTTATATAGAATAATATTCTACAAACATTCATTTAATCAAAAAATTTCATTTTACATAAAAAAACAGCCTATCCTCGTTTCAATGTTACCAAAACATTTTAGAGTATTTTCCCTATTGTTTACTTATATTTTCTTATTATTTTCCTTTTTAAATCATTTAAATAAATGATAAAAAGATACTTACAAGTAAAATATAATTTCTTAATTTTCTCATTGTACACTATAATATTTTCTCAAAATTTCCTTTTAAAAATATTGTTCACCTCTAGTGACTTGCAAAAATTTAAACAATGTGCTTTGTATACTTTTTGTTTACCTGCCTTTTTTGGACTTATACCATATCAAATGGTAACATTGCATCGAGTTATTTGACTCAAACACCAATTATCTTACACAATTATTTAAAAAAATTATGAAGAAATTAAATCTATTACACAGCCTATTTTTAATGTTACTTGCTGCCTTTACCTTTTCGTGTAAACAACAAGAGACTACCCCTAACCAAAGCCAAAAGAAAGGCTTGAGCCAAGAGGTAGTAGACAAGTTTGCCAGTCTGGGATTTGACGCCCGTGACGGATCATACGGCCAGATAACCAACCCGTTGACAGGGAAAACTCAAACCGGGTATACCCTCGAAAAAGATGTGTTTATTTCAGAAGATCAGCTAAAAAGTATGCTTGCCAGCCCCAAAACAAAAGGCCCTAAGGGTGAGCAATACCGTACCTTTAACTTAGTAAATGCCCCTCGTACTATCCGTGTAATTGGTTACACTGGTGGTGGTGGATATGGTTTGGGTAACACTTTAAGAACAGCATTACAGCAAGCCATCCAACGATACAATGCAGCTGGCATTAGCTTACGTTATACTTTGGCTTTTGGTACCAACTTCAATGCATACGACATTGTGGTTTATCAAGTGCCTAACAATCAGATAGGTGCTCAGGCTGGTTTCCCAAGCGGTGGGGCTCCTTACAAGTGGGTACAGATGAACTCTGGCGTAAACAACGCTGGTTTACAAACTGCACGTCACATTACAATGCACGAACTTGGACACTGCATCGGTTTCCGTCATACTGACTGGTTCAATCGCTCTATTAGCTGTGGACAAGGTGGAAGCGAAGGCCAAGGTTTCGATGGAGCCATCAACATTCCTGGTACTCCTACCAGCTACGATGCTCAGTCTATCATGTTGTCTTGTGGTGGTTTAGGTACTCCTGGCGAGTTTTCTTACTACGACAACGTGTCTTTAAACTACATGTACTAATGTAGCAAAGTAAGACCACAAGTGCTTACTTACAATATCTCATACTTTTATAATATTTGTAATATATAGTTAAGCTATGAAACCCTGGTGCTTATGTGTCAGGGTTTTTATATTTACAAGGCACCATCATTTCCAAAACTTATCAAGAGCACATCATCAAGTAAACTTGCAACAGTAACTATAGGCATAAAAATAAATTAAGTACAATTATAAATCAACATAGTACCAAATAGTACTTGACAAAGGATTGACAAGGGAGGATTTAATCTTTTTTTGTTTGGATGTTTTTTTATATTTTCCTTACATTTACATCATAATATTACATCAACATCAGAGTTGTTTGTATGATCAATAATAAAAGTAATCAAACTTATGAAAAATTTAATTTATTACATCCCCCTATTAATATCATTTCATCAATAAACCATTTACTTCTCCTTATTCATTTTTAGCTATGCACTATATCCAGTAGTCAAACAATGAATCAACAGCAAATCTCCTTTCAAGAGGCTTAATCAGGAATGGTACCACAATAAATACGCATTCTTAACCTCATCTTTTGAGGCTATACTTTGTTAAAAAATAGACGAATAGCGATGCTATTAGCCGATTTTTGGACTCGTATAGCAACAAAATATTTTAGCGTTACTATAGAAATTTATTTTTACACCATTCCTTAGATTTGTTGCTACGCAAAAAGCAATACACTTGTACCTTATTTACTAAACTAAATGAGTACACTCTGTATCTGCTTGCGACAGCTTTATGTTTTCTCGGATCACTTACCAACAGTTTCTGAGTAGTTCCTGGGGCTTTGGGTGATGCCTTGTAGCATTTACCAAAGCATTACAGGAGAACTATGCCCTCTATTTTAGCATCTTTTTGATATTTATATTACATCAAAAAATAAGCATTTAGAGGTTATTTCAAACAATCATTTCCAACATTATCATTTTTTTCAAATAAGTGCAAACTGCAGGTACTCATCCAGCCAAGTGTTGCTACACTTGAGCCCCTGCACCATCATTTTTTTATTATGTACATACTTAAAGTTAGTTTATTGAGTCTGACAATGGCACTCTGCCTGAGTGCCCAGGCACAAAAAATTCCCGACCAGACAAAGGTCAAAAAGTGGGCACCACTTACTCCAGTATCATTCAGCATGTTTTTTGGGGGTGGTCGCATGAACTTCCGAAAATTCGCTGCCAATAAAAACAAAATCGGTCAAGATGGACAAGGGGTTGAGCTTTCGTTTGGCTTTCACATTTACGACCTATTCAACGTTTCATTGGGAGCAGGCAGAGTGTATGTTGACGAGTATGGAAGCTTTACCGAACTCATGAAACACAAAACAACCGGACAGCTCAAAACAGGCAAGTCAGACCTCCTCATTACTCAATTTAGGTGGAGCATTGGCACCCAAACTCCTTATTTGATACTGGTACCTCATAACAAAGCCTCAGACAAAATATCTATTGCTTTGTTGGCAAATACAGGCAATATATCCACCAACGGAACAAGAGAAATAGACGAGTGCGAAGATTGCACAACACAAACGTTGGACTTTAACCCTAACCCCTTTTATGAACTGGGAACAAACCTGCGTTTTTTGGTTTTGGCACAAGGCAATAGTACTCAACGGCTACACTTGATATTTCGTTGGCGTAACTATTTTGGCAAAGCTAGTTTAGACCATGAACTGATATTTGGTCTGCGTTATTCGCTGGGGTATACTCCACCAACTAGTGTAATTGACCCAAATTTTTAACTACTCAGCTTTATGAAAAGGATATATTACCTGCTGGCCATCAGTGCTTTGTTGCTACTAAATGGCTGTGCACTTAAAGTGAAAATCAAGAAAGAGTTTTACGCTAATAAAACCAAGGTAGGCATTGTCTACATTATAGACGATATACAATTGGGGCGAATGGGAGCACAGGATGTACTAGACCTGGCGCTTACTCAAGGTAACAAATATTTGGAACCTTTGGCAATTGTAGACAAAAAAATGGATGTATTGCATACTATCAAAACATTTTACCCTCAGGTTTTAAACGAAAGAGGCAAGCAATATGTAACACTTGACTACACGCTTCGCCCTGATAAACTTGCGCTATATAAAACCAAGAAAGTAAAAGGAAAAAAACACTACAAGTATGATTTGCGATTTCTGAAAGCTCAGTTGCAAGTAGACGAACTGTTGATTGTAAGGGTAGCGTATGGGCTTCTGATAAACTACAGTGGGTTTATTACGTTTTCGCGATTTGGCTATTGCCGCATCGGATCAGAGATAGTCAATTTACATGACAATACACTGATGTACCAGGGTGAGTCATATAAACACAAACAAATAAAAGGCAAGTGGCGTACTCCACCCGAATATCTCAATATACGCACTGCTATAAAAACAGCCATTCATAAAGTTTTATTAAACGAAAAAAAGAGATTTAACCAATGAAAAAGATCATATTAGTTTTGACCATCAGTTTATTGAGCTTGTATACATTTGCTCAAACAACACCCACTACTCCTGCATCTACCGATTCTGTTACTTTCAAGAGAGGTTATTTTTTGCAGAATGGCAAAAAGTTGAATAGAATAAAAATCACGGGTATAATGATGAATACCCCTGAAGCATACAAACACCTTAAGGCTTCTTTTGCAGATGCAAACGTGGCTACTTTTTTTGCTACTTTGGGCGGAGGTCTGATAGGCTGGCCATTGGGTACTGCGCTTGCTGGAGGCAAACCATTGTGGGCACTTGCTGGTGTAGGTGTAGGGATGGCACTTATAAGCATTCCAATATATGCCAGTGCTAACAAAAAAGCGGCTCAGGCTGCCAAAATTTATAACCAAAGACTGGGTACCAACCAAATAACAGGAATGAGGTTACGCCTACATTTTTCGGGCAATGGTATAGGGCTCAGGCTTAAGTTCTAAAACCAATAAAGGCAAGCAACTGAATGGCTGGACAGTTTGCTTGCCTTTTATTTATTTATCGATATACACCTCTCCCCCATCAATAATTTTCTGCACTTGCATCATCACTTCAAAAAACACCTCCGCCTCACCTGCTCTGAGCTTGTCCTTGGAGGGCAGTGTCTCCACGCCCGATCGAAACCTTGTGCTTTGCAAGCTTCAGAGGGGTTTGTCGCTTTTTATAAGAAAGCCCCAGACGAATATGCGATGCATTGGGGCAACTTGTTGTAATAAGCTCGACGTAGTTAAACGCGGCAAAAATACCCTATAATTAATATCTCTTAGGCACTCGTTTTTCCATCAGGTAGTTGGGCGTAATCACCCTTAATATGTAAATGTCTTCGGGCAGGTCGCGTATCCATATCTTTTGCTCCAGCATATTATTTTTAGAAGGCTTCAACAATTGTACTTTTACCAACTCCCCTTTTGAACTGTACAGTTCTATGCGGGCAACTTTGATTTGAACTCCTTTGAGTTGCACGTTGAAATAGTCGGTAGCAGGTGTTGGAAACACATGTAAGCTTTTTTGCTCGGTGGGCTTTTTGGTGGTAAAGTGCCAGTTTTTGACCGCTGGAGTACCAGCAAAAGCATTTCCTTCCAGGTCTTTTACATAGTTTTTGTCTATTTGAATATGGTAGGTGGTATAATGTGCCAGCGGCATGCTGAGGTCTACCACCAGGCGGTTGTGGTCTACATTTACATGAATGCTTGAAGCCCCTATGATTTGTACTGGTGTGTTGCCTTGCTCTTTTTGGATGATAAGGTTGCCACTGCCCATTTGGATGGGGCGGTCAAACTGTATGATGAGTTGAGAAGCAATGGGCACATGTGTACTGGCTTGGGCAGGATGTAACTTTACTATTTTGGGTGATGTACTTACCCGATGCTGGGTGGTGTGTTGCGCATTGAGGGAGGGCATATAAAACCCACACAAAAGGCATAGTAATATGATTTTTCTTAACAACATTAGTTTTTCAAGCATTTGTGTATATCGTAATGCAAAATTAAGTAAAAATTGTGAATTTTTCTGGGTAGCCCGTATATTTATAATAACAGATAGGCAAAAAGACATACAATTGCTCGGTATTTTAGTATAAATCAGTACGAATAGCTGATATTTTGACAGTATTTCATCATATTATTGGCTAAAAAGTGCTTGGTGTACAATTTGTATGTGGGTGTGTACCATATAACAACAAACCTATAAGATAAGTATATAATGAATAATGGCAGTAATTTTCAAAACGACCTGAAGGCTTTTTGGCAAAACTTCAATACCGAAATTAATAATAGTTTTGGGGTTGACCTAAACAAGATCGCCGCAGATTGGAAAAGTATTTTTAAATCGTCGCAGAGTTGGTGGGACAACCTGATTCCGGAATGGCAAGAGGTTTTTCGCCGAAATATCGGCTTTACCGGGCGCCCTACCGAAGCACAACTTAAGCAAATAGTGTATTTGCAAGAACTGGATTGCAGCAATGCTCAACTTGCTACGCTCACCCCTTTAAGTCAGCTTAAATACCTACAGGTGCTTGATTGTAGCTCTACCAATATACTAAGTCTGGAGCCCCTCCAGCACATGACTTCTTTGCTGAAGTTATCGTGTTACAATACCCACGTAAGCACTCTCAAGCCTTTGCGTAAGCTGGTAAATATGCGGGTGTTGCACTGTAGTATGACCGATATAGACCGCCTTGACTACCTCAAGGGCATGCATCTTTTACAAGAGCTCAACTGTAACTCTACATATGTAAAAACATTGCGCCCCCTCAGAAAATTAAAAAAACTACAATTGCTTTATTGCGAAGATGCCCGCCTGACTGACAAAACGGTGCGTCGGTTTAAACGTAGCCACCCTGAATGTGAGGTATTCTATACGCCCAAAAAAGAACGGGAAGGCATTTGATTGTAATCGTTGAGCTTTAAAACTGCCCTTGTTTTTCACCCAAAACACTTTCATACTTTAAGCCAAGTATTATGTTTACCATTTGCGGCTGCCCAATACCAGTTTGGTGGCAAGCAACATCACAGTAATCATACTAAAAAAGTACACCAGGTTACGTGAGTCTATCAAACCTTTGCGGATGGTTTCGTAATGATGACTGATGCCCCACTGAACAATGTAATACGAAAAATCGCTTGTGTCGCGCACATTGGCAAGGTAACCGAAGCCTTCGTGAAAAAGAAAGCAAAGAAAAAGGGCAATGATAAAAGAGACAATTTGGCTTTCGGTGAGCACTGAGGCAAACAAACCAATAGAGGTAAATACTGCACCTAGTAGTATCAGCCCAAAGTAGGATCCCATTGTGCCCGATATGTCTATATTGCCCACTGGATTGCCCAAACGATACACCGAAAAGAAGTAGATCAGTGTAGGCAGCAAAGCAAAAATGACCAACGCCAGACTAGCCAGGTATTTGCCCAGCAAAATGTCCCAGTCGGTGAGGGGGCGGGTAAAGAGCAACTCCATTGTGCCCGTCTTTTTTTCTTCGGCAAAGGTACGCATGGTAATGGCCGGAATCAAAAACATAAACACATAGGGCGCCAGCGAAAAGAGGCTTTCCATGTCGGCGTAGCCATAGTCGAGCACATTGGTAGAGGGAAACACCCACATAAACAAGCCTATGCCTGTAAGAAATACAACGATGACAATGTAGGCAATCAGTGAACTTAAAAAACTGTTGAATTCTTTTTTAAAAATTGTTAGCATAATGTCTGACTTTACTTAATGCCTTTGACCTGTTTTATACCAAAGTACTGCCCGTATAATTTGTTTAAATGATAATTGGGATCGGTACTTATATCATCAATAAACATAATTTTAGATTTTTCCCGCTCTGATAGTATAGGAATAGCTACTTCTTGTTTTCCATGTTTTTGGGCGTCCAAAAGTATCTTGTAACGATTTTGCATGGCTTTTTCGTACACTGGAGCTACCAATAACCAGTCGTAATAGGCATTGTGTATGTTATAGCGACTTGGCACAAACAACAACCATAACCAAACCAGCGACAAAGTAATCATAAGTGGTTTTATTTTCAATACTTTGAGCAACGCCGCGATATTCTGAGAACGAATATAATGAGTAACAATTAATTGTATAAAGATAAACCAATTAATAAGGAAAATAAGGAAAAAAATATTCCAGATACGTACTGATACCGAATGAAAATAGTGCACAATAAGACTAAAACCGCATAACATGCTTACTACACTTACCAAAAACAATAAAGGGTGGGTAAAGATGATTTTCGACTGAATATTGAAACGTTGCTCTAGCCTGACTGCCACGGGAATAAAGAACACACTGGCAAGCAACAATACGCTACTACTGAGCCAGTTGCCCAAATGATACAAAAGAAAGTAACACGACAATGTAACCAGCTTAAAAGTGTTTTGCTCAAAGCTGATACCTTGTTGGGCAAGTTGGTTCTTAAGGGCTTGGGCTCTTACAAAGCCTCCTGTACTGCCCAGGTTGACCCAGGTCATGGCTAAAGTAATGAGTAATAGTGCCAGCAGGTAGTAGGCGTGTTTGGGGTATTTGTAAAAAGCATTGATTGTAAACAAACCGAGCAAACCTACATGCCACACAATAACAAAAGGAGTAGTGCCTACAATAAAAATGCTGAGACCAACAAGCCCGGTATATTGCCAGAGATTTACCTGGTGAGCCGACGACAAGTACCTGATAAAAAGGGCGTAAAAAAACAACACAAAAGATACAGGTAAATAATAAGCTGTAGCGCCTACATACCAATAAAGGGTTTGATTGAGGGCGGGTGCCTGACTCAGGTAAATGACCAAAAATGATAAACTTATCATGAGGCGTGTTTGGTGTATGTGCCGGGCAGGATGCACCAATACAACCACCAATGCATAAATTGACGCCCAATGCAGTAATATATAAAGAAGGGGAATGAGCTTGAAGGCAAAGAAACTGTAAAAAATCGGGTTGGCAAAAAACCACCAACCAATGACAGTATAAGCCCCGGTCCAGCCTGAATACCAGTAATTGAAAAACTGAACAAAACCTAAGCCTTGGGTATATGTATATACCTTGAAGTCGTCGTAATAAGGATGCACATAAAACGACAAACCCACAAAAGGCAGTACCGCCAGCAATAAGCCACCGACCAAAAGCTTGGGGTACTGTAGAAAAATCCAGCTTTGTAAACCCTTTAGAAGTGTAATCAAAACGGTCGGTTATTTGGTTAAATTCTGAAAAACATCTTCCAGGGTGTTTTCTTGCTGCTGTAGCCCTACCAAGGTCCAGTGATGGGTTTTGGCAAGTTCAAACATCAGCGGGCGCACGTCTGTTTCGGGTTGGGCAAACACTTTGTATTTACCAGCACCCAATGGCTGCACCTCAATGACACCTTCAAGCTCACCAATGAGTTTCCAGTCAATTTCTTCTTTAAATTCGGTAATAAAAGCATTGGCTTTATTTTGCATTGCCTTAAGCGAGTCTACATTGCCATCGGCTACTATTTTGCCCAGGTTTATAATGATTACCCGGTTGCACATGGCTTGTACCTCTTGCATAATGTGGGTAGAAAAAATGACTGTTTTTTCTTGTCCAATGTTTTTAATCACCTCACGTATTTCTACAATTTGGTTGGGGTCAAGCCCAGTGGTAGGTTCATCTAAAATGAGCACTTTGGGATCGTGAATGATAGACTGTGCCAGCCCCACCCTTTGGCGATACCCTTTAGAGATGGCGCCTATTTTTTTGTGTTGCTCACGTTGTAACCCGCACAACTCTACCATCGCCGCTACTTGCTGTTTGAGTTTGCGCCCTTTGAGCCCGTGCAAGGCCCCAATAAAACGCAAATACTCTTTGATGTACATGTCTAAATACAAGGGGTTGTGTTCGGGCAGGTAGCCAATGTGCTTGCGTACTTCCATGGAGTTTTGGGTTACGTCAGATCCACACACGGTAGCACTGCCTGCTGTAGGGGGCAAGTAGCCAGTGATTATTTTCATGGTGGTAGACTTTCCGGCGCCGTTAGGTCCTAAAAACCCTACAATGTCGCCCGGTTGTGCCTCAAACGACACCTGGTCTACGGCATTCTGAACACCAAAAGTTTTGGTAAGATTGCTAACAACAACTGACATAGAGTTGGTTTAATTGTTTATAATGTCTGTTTTTATACCTGACAGGTTTCGTAGTATAGGCAATTGAAATTTAATATTTGCGTCAAGTATTTTAAAAGCCTACTTGCTTATACCTGCCAGGTTTTGGAAAACCTGGCAGGTATAAAACGCTGTTTTATTAAAAGTCTACCAACTGCGCTAGGAAACCTGTCGAATATGAAAGTGTTTCCTGAATGCAATTAACGCATCGTAACTCAAAATTAGTAAAAATGATGATTTTTTTTCACGGAAGGTAAATACAAATCGGGCAATTGGCCATAAAAACCTCAACGCCCACAAGAAACCGCCCTTGTTTTGGGTAGTTCCTCCTGCTGGCGTAAGCTTTTGGTCGCCACCAGGAGGCTCGCCTTATGATGGTGATTATTTTTTAGCTTCCTCAAAAAGCAAATCGCGAATGCTTTCCAAAGAAGTGGTTTTGTTGGCTGTCACCATTACCCCTACCCCACTTTTAGTGTCCAAAAAGAACTCAGTCTGTACTCCTCGTTCTGAGCCATTGTGCCCCAATATTTCATCTCCTGCGCTGGTTTTATCATAATACCAGCTCAACCCAAAGTTTGAGCTATCTACAAAACCAGCCCTGGCTTTGATTAAGTCTACCGTAGTGCTTTCTAATATTTTTTGGCCATTTAGTGTACCTTGTTGCATAAACATGTGCATCAGCTTGCTCATATCTTCTACACTGCTTCTGAGCTGCCCATTGGGATAATCTACAAAAGTATAATGCTGAATGGCGGTGCCATCGTTTTCATAAGGAATGGCTACCTGATCTATATTTATATCTTTTAGCCACCAACCCGTATTGCTCATTCCTAATGGGGTAAAAAGTACTTTTTTGGAGTAGTCGCTAAACTTTTCTCCTGCAATAACTTCTGCTAAATAGCCGCATAAAGCAGAGCCCACATTTGAGTATTTAAAGCCTGCCCCTGGTTTGTCTTTTGTGTAGGAGTCAGTACTATAATATTTGCCACCGTCTACCAAATAATCTTTCAAAAACTCCCCCAAGTCGAGCGAGGTATCTCCACCAAATGTATATATTTTGCTGTCGTCTAGTTCATCATAACCCGCATCGTTGATTGACCCGGCATGGGCTAACAGCATTTTAAAAGTAATGGTTTCGTTGGGATGATGGGGATTGATTACTTTAAAAGGGAGGTAGTTGTTGATGTTGTCATCTAATTTAAATTTCCCGGCATCGTATAAAGTCAGAAGAACAATGCCTGTGACCGCTTTAGAAACAGACCCCAACATAAAAGGGGTATCTTTACTTACCTCTTTGTTATTGGCTACATCTGCCTTTCCAAATCCTTTGATCCAAACGGTTTCATTTCCTTTAATAATAAATGCGGAAAGTCCGTTAATGGACTCTTTGGTCATTTCATCTACAATTTTGGTTTCCAATTCACTGAAACCCTGTGATGAATTGTTGGCAGGTTCGGTGTCGTCTTCTTTTTTACAGGAAACGGTTAAAATCAGTGCTAAAAAAAGCACGAGTAGTTTAGTTTTTCTCATAGTTTCGTTGCCTCATTTTTGAGGTAACGAAAACCTGCTTCGCTAAGTTGTTTTAATTGGGTGAAGTAAAAGAATACCTGGCTTATTTTGGGGCGTTGGGTGGTAGTCAAAGTGCTTAGGAACATGTTCAAAATAAGTGTCGAGGTTGAGGGCATAAACTCAAGGCTGACTGAGGCACTTTTTGCGTTCAAGGCAACATCCGGTAGGAGCCACAACTGGTATTTAATAATTATAAAGTGATTTTTCTATTAAAAAGTTGTCAATCATTAAACACACTTG
>NZ_CANLRP010000062.1 GCF_947493425.1 uncultured Microscilla sp.
AACGCTAGATCAGGTAGTTGCCTGAAGATCAGGCAATGCCTGTGGGGGCTACCGACTACCAACTCCGGACTAAATTACGAATTGGCGCAAAGCGAGGCTAAAAAACTCTGGTCTACTGACTCCCGACTCTGGACTAAATCACGAATTGGCGCAAAGTGACACTAAAAAACTATGGTCTACTGACTCCCGACTCTGGACTAAATTATGAATGGCTTCGCCCAATTCGTAATTCGTAATTTGTAATTGACCAATTCGTAATTGCCTAACCCGTAATTCGCTATTCTGATTTACCCTTAGACAACAACCAAAGGCCTACAAAGGTAATGATGCCATTGACAATGAGTATTTCAAAACCAAATTTAAAACCATTGAACCAAACGGGTGAATAAAGGTTAAGAACGTAAGACAGCACCGGAGATGCTATACATACCAAAGGAACCCAACGGTCTTTTACTGCGGTTTTGGTGAGCATACCAAAGGTAAACAAACCCAGCAAAGGTCCGTAAGTATAACCCGCCGCAGTAAACAAGCTACCAATAACGTTGCTCTCAGGGTGAGCATCTTGAATGGCTTTAAACAATACAATCACTACTACCAATACCCCCGAAAAAACGATGTGCACTCGTCGAATCATTCGCTGGCGGGTGGCTTCTTCTTTCTTGTCAGCGTCGAGAAAATCTACACAAAAAGAGGTAGTCAAAGCAGTGAGTGCCGAATCGGCGCTGGAATAAGTGGCCGCAATGATGCCCAGTAAAAAACAAATACCAGCAAATAAACCAAAATGATTGAAAGCAAGAAAAGGAAATACTTTGTCGGTTTGGGTGGGCAACTGAATGCCTTTTTCGGCAGCATACACATACAGCAAGGCTCCCAGAGACAAAAAGATGAAGTTGACAATGACTAAGACGATGCTAAACCAAAAAACGTTTTTTTGGGCATCTTTGAGGCTGCGACAAGTCAAGTTTTTCTGCATCATATCCTGGTCTAGCCCCGTCATGACTACTGCAATAGAAGCACCCGCAAAAAACTGCTTGAAAAAATATTTAGGAGAATTGGTTTCCCAGAAAAATATTTTTGAAAAGGAACTCTTGTCTATTTTTTGCGCCAGAGTACTATAGCTCCACTGCAGGTCTTCTTTCATGAGATAAATACTTACGACTGCCGCCAACAGCAAGAAAGTAGTTTGCAGGGTATCTGTCCATACAATGGTTTTGATACCCGCCCGATAAGTATAAATCCAGATGAGTACAATGCTAATGATGGTGGTTTGCCAAAAAGCTACTCCCCAAGCCTCAAATAGACCCAACTGCAGCACCATTGCTGCCAAAAACAAACGAAATGAAGCGCCTATAGTCCGCGAAAGCAAAAAGTAAAAAGCACCTGTCTTATACGACCAAAACCCAAATCGTTGCTCAAGGTAGGCATAAATAGACACTAGGTTGAGTCTATAATACAAAGGTAGAAGTACGGCACCTATGATAAAATACCCCAACAAATAGCCCAGCACCATTTGAAAATAGGCAAATTGATTGGAAAGCACGGCGCCTGGCACCGATATAAAGGTAACCCCCGACAACGAAGCACCGATCATACCATACGCCACCAAATACCAGGGTGATTGTTTGTCGGCAGTAAAAAAAGATTGTGAATTGCTGCCGCGGGAAGTAATCGCTGAAATGAGCAGCAGCACCAAAAAATAGGCAAGTACTACAATAAATACGAGTTCGGGAGTCATAAATTTGGGGGTAAAAACAGCCATAAACACTTGTCAAAAAAACTGTCAATAAGCCTTTTACACAAGTTTTCCAAAAAAATTTATTTAAATCTCAACTGCCAAAACTCCTGATTTTTTTTTAATTTTGCTAAATCTTAGTTTAAAACTCGAAAGAACCATGTCACAAACTCAAGAACTCGAACTTCTGGAAGAAGAAGTTGTAACGGTAGAAGAACGTCAACTTACAGTATTCAATGACGATATTAACACATTTGATCATGTAATTAATACCTTGATTGAAGTGTGTAACCATACCCCCGAACAAGCCGAACAATGTACCTGGATTATCCATTACAAAGGCAAATGTTCGGTAAAAGTAGGTGAGTTCAATAAACTACGCCCTATGCGTGACGCTATCTGCGACCGTGGAATCTCGGCTGAAATTGTATAACGACCAATAACACAACCCTACAATAAATGTCTTGCTTTTGGCAAATCAACACAAAAGCAGGCAATTATTATTCAAGTGTTATTTATAATAATCATTATGAAAGTAATCCAGTCCATACAAACTTACCCAGAGGTGCGGACAAAAGCCTGACAGGTTTTTAAGACAACTTAGGGGAAACCTGTCGGTTTTTTCTTTGGATTGACTTACTTTTGAATGATTGTTCATTACCTCTGTTTACTTTCTTAAAGTACTTTATGATATTTTCTTCTAAACTAATCGAAGATGCAGTAGACCAGATCGCCGGGTTGCCTGGCATAGGCAAAAAAACTGCTTTGCGATTAGTTTTTCATTTGCTTAAGCAAGATGAAAAATCAACGGTTGCACTGACCGACACACTCCTGAAATTACGCCGCGACATTGTGTATTGTAACCAGTGCCACCACATTTCTGACACCCCCACCTGCAACATTTGTAGCAGCAACAAACGCGACCGTACATTGTTATGTGTGGTAGAAGACTCACAAGATGTGTTGGCAATAGAAAATACTGCCCAATACCAGGGACTCTATCATGTATTGGGAGGGGTTATTTCCCCTATGGAAGGAGTCTCACCCATCGACTTACACATTACATCTTTGCTGGAAAGAGTGGCCAAGTCAGAAATTAAGGAAGTGATATTTGCACTTAGCCCTACCATGGAAGGCGACACCACTACTTTTTATCTTACTAAAAAGCTCCGGGAACATCAAATTAAAATAAGCACCATTGCCAGAGGGGTACCCATTGGTAGCGAACTGGAGTATACCGACGAAATAACCTTGGGGCGCAGCATCATTGGTAGAACTACCTATGAATAAGCAAACCAAGGCAGTCGCACAAACTCATTATATTTCGTAGTAAAGTTAACTCATTAGTATGACTCAAAGCATGTCTGATAAACTATGGCTCTAACACAGGATTTTTCATTGTACAACTACCTTATTACTTCTGCTAAGTATGATATCGACGATAAGGTAAAACTCAAAGAGTTTGAAAAAGGGGAATATGTTTATTTGCCCAATTCTCCTCAAAACTATATTTATTTGATAGAATCAGGGGTGGTAAAAATAGGGAGCTATGCCAACAATGGCGAAAAAGTAATTTATGATATTCTAACCCCCGGCGAAACTTTTGGTAACTTAAATTACCTGGGCGAAGACGTGCCGTTTTTTGAGTTTGCGCAAGCCATCAGTGGTGCTAAAACCTCTGTATTTGAACTCAAATTTTTCAAACACTTAATTGTACATGATCCTACCGTGTCTGAGTGGTTCAATATTACGGTAGTAGGCCGATGGAGCAAGGCAGAAACCCGCTTGCTGTACATGACCCGTGGCAATATTGAAGCCCGCATCGAAAACCTACAAAAAGAGCTTTCGCACGAAGTAGCAGACAAAAGAGGGATCGCTTATAATGTGTTCAACCTTTTGTCGCAACAAGATATTGCTGATCTGACAGGTACAACCCGCCAAACAGTGGCCAAAAAACTGCGTTCGCAAAACTCTTCGGTATAGTCAGGTAAGCATACACCTGGCTTTTTATTATAAGGAACGGTGTCAAAATACAATAGTCCATAGTATTTAGTCCGTAGTCCATAGCTGATTCGAGTAAATGTTTACCTTATTAAGCCCTGTAAATCAGTAGTTTATACTAAAGTTGTTTACCTACTTTATTTTTAAAAGGGTTTCAGTTTTAGGTCTAAACGTGCAATTAAATAGTTTTTAAAATCATAACCTACTGATAATCAGTAATCAACTTTGGCTAAAATCACTGCGGAGTATTGAAAATAAATACGCATTTTTAACCTCATCTTTTTTGGACATGCTTCGTTAAAAAACTTGCCATAGCTATGGCTATGCCGCGTTTTTTGACCTCGCCTGACCAAAAAATATTTCCTTAAACTATAGAACTTTATTTTTGCATCGTTCCTAAGGAATGGTGAGAAATTAAATTACCATTCTTGAGGTAGAGGTTTTGTTTTGAGACGAGGCTATTTTTTGCGCCCATAGCAGCGCTACGGGTAATAAAAATAACGAAGTATCAAGGCGAAAAATCACCCCTTAGAGTGTAAATTTATTTTTGACATATCCCTAAGGGGTAACAAGTAAGCATGTCTGTTGCTCCATAGTCCTTTTTATGCTTCGTTGATGTAAGTAGAGTAATGGTCTATTTTTTCCTGCAAACGTTGCTCGATATAGGGGTTTACCCCTTGCAAAGTGTTTAATATCACCCGTGCCTCTTGTTGGTAGCGGTGCTTTTTTGGGGAATCCCAATAATAAGGAGGCTCGCTGAGGTTATCTATTCTGTCACACATTTTCACCATGCGTACTTCGACACGTTGCCGTAAAATGCGCCGCAAACTATCTTCCATTTGTGCTTCTTTGCCTGGCAACTGGTCGTTTTTGGTAAGCGCCATTACTCCGTCTGCCACCTCTTGGCCAAAAACCTTGGCTACCTGTGCATAAGTCACCTTTGTATCTTCTATAGTATCGTGCAACAGGGCACATTGTAGGGCATAGTCTGCGTCAAATTTAACCGGGCTTTGTACCCAGGCAGTCATTACTTCCATAGCTACCCTTGCCAGGTGGGTAGTATACGAACGATTACTTCCAGGTATTTTTTGGGCAATGTGTGCATCTCCGGCAAACTCAATGGCTTTTAAATAAATCGATTGATTCCACATATTACTTTATTTAGGAATGGACAAAAAGAACACTTAGCTGAGGGTAGAATAAAGCCTCTCTTCCGAAATCGATTACCCCTTGTTTTGATCAGCAAACAATCACCAATCCAAGCAGTTACTTTTCAGAAAAACAAGCTTATTTAATTTGTGATTTTTAAGTGCACGCGCGAAACGAAGATAAGCGAAATCTCCTGCAAGTGAAAAAAACGATGAACTTTCTTTACTTCCCTTAAGTACTCCAGATGCTACATACATAAAACATTATTTACTGACCTGACAAACTTCATCACTTGTTAATTATTTCTTAAGAACCTTGCCTTAAGTATTTAATTCCTAATTTTAAATTCCCTATTAGAATGTTTTATAAAACAACGACATAATGAGTAAACGCTACCCAATAAAATGGAATCTATTGTGTATAACGTTGGCATTGAGCCTTGGTATAAGTACCATAGCTGAGGCACAGCGTAGAAAGAAAAAAAATAGTAAAAACACGCCTGAAAGCACTGTAAAGAAATATTTTAAGTCAATGAAATGGCGCAACATAGGTCCTAACCGAGGTGGAAGGGCCGCTGCAGTTACTGGAGTACCGGGCAAGCCTGACTTGTACTATATGGGAGTTACTGGCGGCGGTGTATGGAAAACCAACGATGCTGGTACTACCTGGAAAAACATCTCTGATGGCTTTTTCGGAGGCTCTATAGGTGCCATTGCAGTAAGCGAATACGACAATAACGTGATTTATGTAGGTGGAGGCGAAACCACTGTCCGGGGCAATGTATCGCACGGCGATGGAGTGTGGAAATCGGTAGACGGTGGCAAAACCTGGAAGCACATGGGCTTGAAGGAGTCACGTCATATCGGACGCATCAGCATCCACCCAAAAAACCCTGACATTGTGTATGTGGCAGCTTTGGGGCACTTGTTTGGTCCTAACCCAGCGCGGGGAGTGTATCGTTCGAAGGATGGAGGCAATACCTGGAAAAAGATTTTGTTTGCCAATGAAAACGCAGGGGCTTTTGATCTGATACTTGACCCTAACAACCCTCGTGTAGTATATGCCAGTACCTGGCGCATCCGCCGAACCCCGTATAGTCTTGAGAGTGGCGGCAAAGGTTCTGCCTTGTGGAAAAGTACCGATGGTGGCAACAATTGGATAAATTTACACAAAAAATCGCAGGGATTGCCCCAAGGCTTGTTAGGTGTGATTGGGGTAACGGTATCTCCGGTAAACTCTAATCGGGTATGGGCGATTATAGAGCACAAAAATGGGGGCGTTTTTCGCTCTGACAATGCTGGCAAAACCTGGATAAAAGTAAACAGTGAACGTAAACTACGCCAACGTGCCTGGTACTATAGCCGCATTTATGCCGATACCAAAGACCTGGACATGGTGTATGTGGTCAATGTTCGTTTTCATCGCTCAAAGGACGGGGGCAAAACCTACCAGTCTATTAAAACACCTCACGGCGACCATCACGACTTGTGGATTTCGCCTGATAATAACCAGCACCTGATTGTGGCAGATGACGGAGGGGCGCAAGTGTCTAAAAACCACGGGGCAAGTTGGTCTACTTATATGAACCAGCCCACTGCGCAGTTTTACAGAGTATCAGTTGACAATCACTATCCTTACCGACTATATGCTGGACAACAAGACAACAGCGCCATCAGAATATTGAGCACAGCACGCCCTGGCAACATCCGCGCCTGGGAAAGCACCGCTGGGGGCGAAAGTGGACACATTGTGGCTGACCCTACCAATAATGACATTGTCTATGGTGGTTCTTATGACGGTTTTTTGATCAAGATGAACCACAAAACCAAGCAGTTCAAATCGGTAGATGTGTACCCAGACAATCCTATGGGCTGGGGCGCCAAAGACTTGAAATACCGCTTTCAATGGAATTTCCCTATTTTCTTTTCTCCGCATGATGCCAAAACCTTGTACGCTGCTGCTCAAGTATTGTTTAAAACGACCGATGGGGGGCATAGCTGGACAAAAATAAGTGGCGACTTGACTCGAAACGATACCACCAAGATGAAATCGTCGGGAGGACCTATTACCAAAGACAACACCAGTGTAGAATATTACGGGACTATTTTTGCGGCTTGCGAATCGCCTTACGAAAAGGGGCTGTTATGGGCAGGTTCAGACGATGGTTTGATGCACGTGAGTCGTGACGGGGGCAAAACCTGGAAAAATGTAACGCCTAAAGGAATGCCTGAATGGATGATGATCAACAGTGTAGAACCTCACCCCACCATCAAGGGTGGTTGCTATATTGCGGGCACGCGCTACAAGTTAGACGATTTTAAACCTTACTTGTATGTAACTACTGACTATGGCAAAACCTGGAAGAAAATTACCAACGGAATCAAGGGCAACCATTTTACCAGGGTGCTAAGGGCTGACCCCAAACGCAAAGGTTTGCTGTATGCTGGCACTGAGTATGGGGTGTATATGTCGCTGGACGATGGGGCTAATTGGAAATCGTTGCAGCTTAACTTGCCTCAGGTGCCTATTACTGACCTTGCCATCAAAAACAACGATTTGATTGCGGCTACTCAAGGGCGTGCTTTTTGGATTCTAGACGATGTAACTCCTTTGCACCAGTTCAACGATGAGGTAAAGAAAAGCACCACTTATTTGTTCAAGCCAAGCAATGCTTACAGCGGTGGGGCTTCGCGTGGGGTGAGCATTCGCTATTACCTTAAAGATAAACCGGGCAAAGACCAACCTGTAACGCTAGAGTTGATGGATGGCAACGGTAAGTTGATTGCTAAGTATACTACGCAAAAAAATAAGAGTAAAAAGCCACGCAAAGAAAATGGGATCACCTTAAGAAAACTCAAGGCAAAAAAAGGAAGTAACAGCTTCCGCTGGAATATGCGCTATGAGGGTGCCGAACGCTTCAAGGGGATGGTGTTATGGTTTGGTGGTACCAAAGGCCCAAAGGCTGTGCCAGGCAAGTATAAGGTGCGTTTAACGGCCGCAGGCAAAACCCAAACGCAAGAATTTGACATTGTCAAAGACCCACGCATTGAGGCATCGCAAGCCGATCTTGAAGCACAGTTTAAGTTTTTGATAGAAGTACGTGACAAACTCACCGAAACCCACCAGGCAATCAAGCAAATTCGCAAGATGAAAAAAGACATTGGTGGGGTAATGGCTCGCCTGGGTGACAACGCCAAAATGAAGGATGTCAAGGAAATGGGCAAGGCAATGATCAAGAAGATAAGCGCTATAGAGAAGGCTTTGTATCAAACCCAAAACCGTAGCCGACAAGATCCCTTGAACTACCCCATTCGCCTAAACAACAAGCTAAGTACCTTGGCCACTTATGCTGGTTTTGCCGATAGTAGACCTACCCGTGGTTTGATGCAGGTAAAAAAAGATCTTACAGCTAAAATTAATGTGCAGCTTAATAAACTGAAAAGGGTCATCAGTCAGGAGGTGCCTAAGTTCAACAACTTGGTAGCACAAAAACAGATTCCGGCGATTATGATTACAGACGAAGCAAAAGAGTAGTGATAAGTGATTAGCTGCAAGCGACAAGTTTGCAATTGCAAACGAATAAATTCAATAAATCCCTGTTTTGATCAAAGACAGGGATTTTTTTGCCTGTCTATTTTGTTCTTTTAGGAGCAAGGAAGTTACAAACTTTCAATTATCAACAGGCTTAAGTTACGCTACGCCTTAAGCCAGCGAAAGTAGACAATTCAATTCAAACAACCACTTCCCCGTGTTGGTCTTAAGGCTTTAGCCAGACCAACACCTGCCAGTCATAAGTTATGTCGCCTGCCAGCGAAGTTTTGAAAATTTCCAATAATCCAGCAAAAATATAAAAATCTCTCCCCATTTTTTTACACAAAATTACCCACATCTGAGCAGAAATTTATCTGTGGTTGGTTTCCAACAAAAAAAGCCCTAAAATTGAGACCGAAACACACGACTAAAGAGTATTTCGCCTTGACAGGGTGTGGGTGTTTCTATTTTTCAGTGAAAGAATTGACATTTTGGAACCTGATCGTAATAACTGTTCGTTTTCGCGGTGCCGCTCTTCACCTGTTGAGGGTACTCTTGCCAAAACTGGACATTTATTGAATCAAACTCCTTTAGCTTTTATATAATTATGGATTTAAAAACCACCGATTTAAAACAAACTGCCCTCAACGACATTCACGTAGCTTTAGGGGGTAAAATGGTAGAGTTTGCCGGTTACTCTATGCCCGTTCGTTATACTTCAGACAAAGAAGAACACTTTGCGGTGCGCGAAAACGTAGGAGTGTTTGATGTATCGCACATGGGCGAATTTTTGCTCAAAGGTGAAGGAGCGCTAGACCTTATCCAAAAAGTATCGTCAAACGATGCTTCTAAGCTTTACCCTGGTAGGGTGCAATACTCTTGCCTACCCAACGAACAAGGCGGTATTATAGATGATTTGGTGATTTATATGATTGCCGAGAATGAATATTACCTGGTAGTAAACGCCTCTAATGTACAAAAAGACTGGGACTGGATAAGCAAATACAATACTTATGGGGTAGAGATGACCAATTTGTCTGACCAAACCTCTATGCTTGCGGTGCAAGGTCCTAAAGCCACTCAAGCCCTACAGTCGCTTACCGACGTAAAACTAGACGATATGAAGTTTTACACTTTTGAGAAAGCTACTTTTGCTGGTGTGCCCGACATTATTATCTCGGCAACTGGCTACACTGGCTTGGGCGGTGTAGAACTATATATTCCTAATGAGCACGCTGAAACCATTTGGAACAAAATATTTGAAGCAGGCAAAGACTACCACATTCAGGCCATTGGCTTGGGAGCACGCGACACTTTGCGTCTCGAAAAGGGTTATTGTTTGTATGGCAACGACATAGATGATACTACCTCTCCACTAGAGGCTGGTCTGGGTTGGGTGACTAAATTTACCAAAGATTTTGTAAACTCTGAAGCGCTTAAAAAACAGAAAGAAGAAGGTGTAAAACGCAAATTGGTAGCTTTTAAGATGGTAGACAAGGGTATTCCGCGCCACGGTTACGAATTGCTGAACACCGATGGCAAAAACATAGGCAGGGTAACTTCTGGTTCTATGTCTCCTTCGCTTAACATTGGCATTGGCTTGGGGTATGTCACCAAAGAATTAAGCAAACCAGGCAACGAAATAATGGTGCAGGTACGCAACAAACAGCTTAAGGCAGAGGTGATTAAGTTGCCGTTTATTTAGGCGATAAGCTTTGGACAATAAATCAAAAACTCCCCCTTCATTTTTCTTAAGGGGGAGTTTTTGTATATAAAATATCAACATTTATAACTCCTGCACAAACTACAGGTAAACCTAAACCTGCTTTACTTGTGGCTAAAAGCTAACAACTGAGAATAAATACAATGAAACAATTAGAAGTTTGTCTTACCCCCGACTTATTACAGCATTATTCGCTGGAAGGCAAGGTGGTAGTAGTCATCGACGTATTCAGAGCAACCACTACCATGGTATCGGCACTTGCCAATGGCATCAGTCGTATTACTCCTGTGGCTACACTCAAAGAATGCTCAGCATTGAAAGAAAAAGGCTACCTGACGGCTGCCGAACGCAATGGCAAAAAGCCGGGTGGTTTTGATTTGGGAAACTCTCCGCTCAACTATCTTAAGCACGACTATTCGGGGCAGCAGCTGGCCATGACTACCAGCAACGGAACGCTGGCAATTACCAAATCTGTAGCAGCGCACGAAATTATTATTGGCGCATTTATTAATATGTCGGCGGTGGTAGCATATCTGCGTGCCCAAAGCCAGGATATTTTACTGCTTTGTGCCGGATGGAAGGGGCGCATCAATACCGAAGACAGCCTTTTTGCGGGAGCGGTGGCACATTTGTTGGCAAACGAAACCGAGCTGGCAAACGATTCGGCAGTAGCCGTACAAAGCCTTTACCAAACCCACGAAACCAATATGGAGGAATTTTTGAAAGAAGGTTTGCACTTTAACCGTTTGCAGCGCCTGGGTAGGGACGAAGATATTGAGTTTTGCCTGAAAAAAGATGAGTATAATTTAGTGCCAACTTATAAAAATGGCGTGCTCATTGGCGTAGTTTATCAGCCACAATAACCTAAGGCAAGCTTTCAGCAAGCGGTGAGGTTGATAAAACTAAAGGGTAAGTTGTATTTGTGGCAATTGGGAGAGTTTGACCGTTACCGCCCAGGTAAAAAAGTTTGATAATGATTTTATCCAGCCTTGTCTGACTTTCGTCTTATCTTATATAAAAAAACCTAAAGCCAGCTTTACAATCTGCCATTTTTTCTCTTACCTTGCAATAAATTTTACCTTGACAATACTACTCAGTAACTCATGAGGTAAAACACTATTAGAAGAATGACAGGCAATGACTAATTTAAAAGAATTACTCCATCACATAGAAGTTATCCAAACCACAGGAAATGCTCCTGAATCTATTGAAAATATTCATTTTGACTCTCGTAAGGTACAAGCCAACGACTTGTTTGTGGCAGTAAAAGGCACACAGGCAGACGGACACCAATACATTGTACAAGCAGTAGCCTTGGGCGCCAAAGTAGTAGTATGCGAAACATTGCCCAAAAACCTGAACGATGCTGCCACTTATATTCAAGTAGCCAATAGCGCCAAAGCCTTGGGCTGGCTGGCGTCTAATTATTATGACCATCCCTCGAAAAAACTCAAGCTGGTAGGCATTACAGGTACCAATGGTAAAACTACTACCGTCACCTTGTTACACCAATTGTTTCGTAAATTTGGTTATCGGGTGGGGTTATTGTCTACCATTCAAAACTACATTGACGATACTGCCTTACCTGCCCGGCTTACTACGCCCGACCCACTGGAACTCAATCGCCTGATTGCCGAAATGGTAAAAGCAGGTTGTACCCATTGCTTTATGGAGGTAAGTTCGCATGCCGTGGTACAAGAGCGCATTGCTGGGTTGCATTTTACAGGAGCGGCTTTTACCAATATTTCGCACGATCATTTAGACTTTCACGAAACTTTTGCCAATTATATCAATGCCAAAAAACAGTTTTTTGATCAACTACCACCTACGGCTTTTGCTTTGGTAAATGCAGATGATAAACGGGGCATGGTAATGCTGCAAAATACGGTTGCCAAGACCCAACGCACTTTTGCTCTCAAGCAATTTGCCGACTTTAAGGCAAGGGTGGTAGAGAGCACGTTACAGGGCTTGTTTATGGAGATAGATGATGTAGAAGTATGGTTTCAGATGATTGGCTATTTTAACGCTTACAACTTGTTGGGCATTTATGCCATTGCGGTACTTTTGGGCGAAGATACCACCGAAACGCTTACTTTGCTGTCGGGTTTGCCATCGGTTCCGGGCAGGTTTGAGAAGATTATTGGCGAATCGGGCGCTACTGGGGTGGTTGACTACTCGCATACCCCCGATGCCTTGGAAAATGTATTACAAACCATTTTTGAATTACGCCAAAGCGGACAAAAAATTATTACGGTAGTGGGGTGTGGGGGCAACCGCGACGCCAGTAAACGCCCTGTCATGGCTCAGATTGCCTGCCAATACAGCGACTTGGTTATTTTTACCTCAGACAACCCGCGAAATGAGCCGCCTATGCAGATACTGGAAGACATGCAGCAGGGGGTGTCTATTGATGATGAGCCTAAAACCTCGCTGATTGCAAGCCGAAAGGATGCCATCAGAAAAGCCTGTGAGCTAGCCCAAAAGCAAGACATTATTTTGGTGGCAGGCAAAGGGCACGAAACTTACCAGGAGATTGCAGGGGTACGCCACCCGTTTGACGATCGCTTGGTGCTTAAAACATTTTTGCAATAAAATAACGTGTTTAATAAAACAGCTTTTTATACCTGCCAGGTTTTCAAAACCTGGCAGGTATGGGTAGACTTCTCTTTATTATAGGTTTTAAAATACTTGACGCAAATATTAAATTTCAACTGCCTATACTATAAAACCTGGCAGGTATATATAGGTAGATTTTCAACAAAAAATACCCTTTGCGGAGAAACAACATCTAAACTACAAGCAAACTCAATGTTATACTACTTATTCGATTACTTAGAAAGCAATTACCAGTTTCCGGGCGCTACTTTGTTCAAATATATCTCATTTCGGGCAAGCATGACCATTATGATCTCCTTGCTGATCGGGGCAATTTTTGGCAGACGCCTTATCAACCTGCTCAAAAAAATGCAGGTAAAGGAGCAAAGCAGGGTATTGGGTTTGCCTGGTGAAGATAGCAAGCAAGGAACACCTACTATGGGAGGGCTTATCATTATTGGCTCTATCGTAATTCCTACGCTGTTGTTTGCCCGTTTGGACAATGTGTATGTTATTTTGCTGTTGATTTCTACGCTTTGGCTAGGTTTCATTGGTTTTTTGGATGACTACACCAAGTTGATAAAAAAGAAAAGAAACTGGTTGGTAGGCGATCGGGGAATCAAGGGACAGTATAAAATTTTTGGGCAAGTAGGGTTGGGCTTGATTGTAGGCTTGGTGCTTTACTTTAACGAAAATGTAAAAGTTCGTCAGTATTACAATCCTGCTGCGCAAGAGTACAACGCATCGGTACCTGTAGATGGCTACCAAGATCGTTACAAAGACGTAAAGTCTACCGCCGTAAATGTGCCTTTCTTTAAAAACAACGAACTAGACTACGGCAAAATCATTCCGTTTTTGCCCAAAAGCCTTACTTGGGTCTTGTATGTGATGGTAGCTATATTTATCATCACGTTTGTGTCTAACGGTGCCAATATTACCGATGGGGTAGATGGGCTTGCTGCGGGCACTTCGGTAATTATAGCGGTTACACTTGCTATCTTTGCCTATGTATCGGGCAATGCGATCTTTTCTAAATATTTGGGCATTATGTATATTCCCAATTCGGGTGAACTAGTGATTTTTTGTTCGGCACTGATGGGAGCCTGCATTGGTTTTTTGTGGTACAACTCTTACCCTGCCCAGGTGTTTATGGGCGACACGGGCAGCCTTTCGCTGGGGGGTATCATTGCAGTGCTTGCCTTGTCGGTACGCAAAGAGCTGTTGATTCCTTTGATGTGCGGTATTTTCTTAGCCGAAAACCTTTCGGTGATTATTCAGGTAAGTTATTTTAAATATACCAAAAAGAGGTTTGGCGAAGGAAAGCGCGTCTTCCTGATGGCTCCTTTGCACCATCACTTCCAGAAAAAAGGGTATCACGAAGCCAAAATTGTGACCCGCTTTTGGGTAGTGGGTGTTATACTTGCCGTACTTACATTGGTCATGCTTAAGCTAAGGTAAGAACTGTTGAAGGAAATTATACGATCAATTTTTTGAAATAATAAGCTCTATAGCGTACCTCATTACTTATCACTAATTTTACTTGGTGATCCATTGTTTTTATAAAAAAATGCCAGATTTTTACAGGCGTAAAAAAACTGCGTAAATGGCTTATGGAAGAGTTGATGAATACCACCAATTTTACCGAAGAAGAGGTAGAGAAAATGGTAATAGAACAGTTTGATATTGAAGGGTTTATCATTACCCAAATATCTGATCGTCATTATTATCACCGCGATTTGCCTAAAGGTATACAACTGCTTGATATTCAGATAGGTTTTGCCTTGCCCAGCAAGCGCAAAGGGGTAAAGTATCGGGTAAAAAACATTCGCAATCTTACTTTGATTGTGCGTGAAGAGCAAAGCCCATAGTGAACCAATCCAAAAATAAAATGCAATTTCCCAAACTGAGTAAAGTGTTACCCAAACAAAAAAAGCCCTGATAGGTTATCAACTATCAAGGCTTTTGCTCTTTTAGAGAAACAAACCCGTTTTAGCTTGTCATTGCAGTAAGCAAATCGGCTTGGGTGATGATATGGATTTGGTTTTCATCGTCACGTACCATCAGGGCGGGGTTGTCTTTGTTGATCAACGATGACAACACATCTACGGTGTTGTCCATAGCCACAAAGGTAAATGGTTTGTCCATAAAAGTGTCTATTGATTGATTTTTGATGTCGGGCGACTCTATCAATTTAGCCAAAATTTTAGAGTCACTCAAACTACCCACAATCTGTTCGCCATCTGTAATCGGAATCTGAGAAATCCCTTCTTTGGTAATCGTAGAAATAGCATCAGCCACTTTACAGTTTTTGTCTATAGTAACCAACTTACCACTTCCGTTTTTACGTGATACAATGTGGCGTGCCGTAGCAAAAGAGCGTTCTTCTAAGAAACCATGCGCACGCATCCATTCGTCGTTGTATACCTTGGCAAGGTAGCGGGTACCGTGGTCAGGCAGTATAATCACCATGGTGTCCTCTTCTTTGAGGTTTTCGCGGGCATACTCTAGGGCGCCATATACGGCAGATCCACACGACCACCCCACAAACAGTCCCTCTTCGCGCGCCAGGCGTCGAGTCATAATTGCAGCGTCTTTGTCGGTTACCTTTACAAAGGTATCAATCATACTAAAATCTACATTCTTAGGCAAAATATCTTCGCCAATACCTTCAGTCAGGTAAGGGTAAATCTCGTTTTCGTCAAATTCGCCGGTTTCCTTATATTTTTTAAATACCGAACCATAAGTATCTATTCCTACCGATACAATGTTGGCATTTTGTTCTTTCAAATACTTAGAGGTACCGCAAATAGTACCGCCTGTGCCCACACCCGCAGCAAAATGGGTAATTTTGTGTTCGGTTTGCTTCCATATCTCAGGGCCAGTGGTCTCATAATGAGCCGCCGAGTTCGACATGTTATCGTATTGATTAGGGTAAAACGAGTTAGGAATATCCTCGTTGAGTTTACGCGCCACTGAGTAATAAGAGCGAGGGTCTTCAGGGGCTACATTGGTAGGGCATACATGTACTTCGGCACCTACAGCTCGTAGTATATCTATTTTTTCCTGAGACTGTTTATCGGCCATAGTAAAAATACAACGGTACCCTTTGGCGCAAGCCGCCAGTGCCAGCCCCATTCCGGTATTACCCGATGTACCTTCTATAATAGTCCCCCCTGGTTTAAGTAATCCGGCTTTTTCGGCATCTTCTACCATTTTAATGGCCATGCGGTCTTTTACTGAGTTGCCAGGGTTAAAGTATTCTACTTTTACCAATATAGTTCCTTTGATGCCCTCAGCTATCTTGCCAAGCTTTACCAAAGGAGTATCTCCTATTGTTTCGATGATGGAATTGTAGTACATATAATAAAGTCTGTTTTATTCTTTATAATTCTTCTGTGATTGTGTTTGTCATATCGTGGTTACAAAGTTCTATAAATTTTCTAACTTTTAACTATTTTTAGGGGATAATTGACAGGAGAGAATACAGATAGCCAAGTACTTGTTTGAAGTCAATGTTTCTAATGCGCCTTTGGGGTAGATACGTAGCCCCAAGAGGAGCCAAACTGAAAGGAAGGGTGAATCGATGAAGGGAAAAATCGTGTATAATCAAACAAAAACCTCCTTGGTCTTTTAGAAAAAGTAAGCCAGGAGGTTTTTGGTAAAGCTAAAAACAGAGGTGCTAAGCGAGGGTAAGCAGCCAGGCGTAGGCAGGTTCTTTTTCTGTAAAATACTTGGTAGTTAAAATTAAGTTCCCTGTTTCGTCAAAAGTTTGACTTACCGCCAAGTCATTGACAAAGTCTCCATTGTTGAGCACAGCAAAGTAAAACTCTTGCCCTACAAATGGTCTTTACGGTATTCATCATCACTCATATCAACCGTGTCCTGATACACTCCTGATGCACTAGTTGTAAGCTTTTATCTACAGCAATGGATTGATACCTGCTCTGGTAAATGGTTTCTAACTGCGTAGTGCTTGGTTTTTATTAGCTCAACAATATATTTCATAGCTTGGCAGTGCTTGTTACAAACTGGTGATAGTGCTCCTTGCAAGCCAATACCTACGTGTACGGAAGGCTTTGTTGGTTGGTTTTGTCAGGTTAGTGTATGTGTATGCCTAAAATCGTATAAGTTATATTCATTTGTTTTAGCCAAGATACAGGTTGTTGTCCTGTATCTTGTGTTCACTTATTTTTTTGATTTTTATTTTGCAAAACCTTGTTTTGCTTAATTTTATATTGATTTTATTTGTTGTAGTTAAGTATAGTATTGTTTTGCTTAATTTATGTATAATTTTATTTTGTGTAGAAAAATTAAAAATAACCTTCATATTGTGCAATAAGTGGATTTTAAATGCAAGAATATCAATAAAGAGTAGTTGAGTGCTTTGTTTTTTATGATAAAACAGGCTTTTTGATAGTGAATTTAAAATATCAATATAAAAATTATACAATCAAAAATGGATACAACTACTACCATGCCGAGCATATTTCCGGCGGCACAAGACATTCCTACCCAATATCAAATCAATGAATTTATAGAACAGCGTGAGTACTTGATTGATGGAGAACTTCGTCAATGGCAAGGGCCAATGAATCAGGTACAGTCGCCAGTATGCATTCAGACTATGGAGGGCTGTCAGCAAAAAATAATTGGCAGCAGCCCCTTGCTTACTCCTAAAGAGTCGCTCGAAGCCTTGAATGCTGCCCACAAAGCGTACGACAAAGGACAAGGTTTTTGGCCTACGCTTAAAGTAAAAGATCGCATTCAGTATATAGAGGTATTTGTAACCGAAATGCAAAAACAACGCGATGAGGTAGTAAAGCTGCTGATGTGGGAAATTGGCAAAACCCTGGCAGACTCTACCAAGGAGTTTGATCGCACAGTTACCTACATTCAAGACACCATTAATGCGCTGAAAGACCTGGACAGACGTTCGTCAAAATTTGAAATAGAAAGTGGTGTCATTGCCCAGGTTCGTCGGGTACCTTTAGGGGTTACTCTTTGTATGGGACCTTACAACTACCCATTGAACGAGACCTTCACCACCTTAATTCCTGCGTTGATCATGGGCAACACGGTGGTGTTTAAGCCTGCCAAGTATGGGGTTTTACTGATCAGACCTTTGCTCAAGGCTTTTTGTGACGTTTTTCCGAAAGGAGTAATTAATATTATTTATGGTCGGGGCAGGGCTACGGTAGGGGCGTTGATGGAAACCGGGCAAGTAGATGCTTTTGCTTTTATTGGCACCAATAAAGGCGCCAATGACCTGAAAAAAATGCATCCCAAACCCCACAAATTACGCTCGGTGCTAGGACTGGACGCTAAAAACCCTGGCATTGTACTACCCGATGCTGATATAGAGAATGCCGTAACCGAATGTGTTACAGGAAGTTTGTCTTACAATGGGCAACGTTGTACTGCTCTTAAGATTCTGTTTGTGCATCGTTCTATAGTTGAGGAGTTTTTAGACAAATTTAACCAAGCAGTAAACCACCTAAAGCCCGGCATGCCTTGGGACGAAGGGGTAAAACTTACTCCATTGCCCGAACCTGGTAAAACTGATTACCTGACGGGGTTGGTAAAAGATGCTGAAAAGCACGGGGCACAGGTAATGAATGCTGAGTACGGTGGAGGAGAGGTAAACGAAACCTATTTTCATCCGGCAATACTTTACCCCGTCAACGACCAAATGCGGGTATACCGCGAGGAGCAGTTTGGCCCGGTAGTACCAGTGGTGGCTTACGACAACATAGAGGAAGTGATAGCGTATGTGGTTAGTTCTAATTTTGGGCAGCAGGCAAGTATTTTTGGGCGTGACCCTCAAAAAATTGCAGAATTGATAGATGAACTGTACCACCAGGTAAGCCGAATCAACATCAATGCACAATGTCAGCGGGGACCCGATGTGTTTCCTTTCAATGGGCGTAAAGATTCGGCAGAGGGTACTCTTTCGGTATCTGATGCTTTACGGGTGTTTTCTATCCGGGCGATTGTAGCTACCAAAGACCGGGAAAGTAACAAAGATATTGTGCGGAGCATTGTAAAAGAAGGACATTCCAGCTTTTTGCGTACCGATTATATTTTGTAAATAAATGATGGCTCCAAGGTACAGGTTACTTTTTGCTTGTACCTTGTGGCTTATTATTACTTGTTTATTGCTACCTTGCCTGCACAACTTTAAAATAACTATAGCAATGCCCCCCCCCATTTTTTACCCTCGTTTGGCGGTCTATTTGGCAGAGGTTACTCAAGAGTTTGAGCAAATATCTACCAATCGCCAACAACAGCTCAAAGAAGTGAGCCAATACATTCGTCAAAAACTGGAGACAGATCAACCTGTGCAGGTAATAGTGATTTGTACTCACAATTCGCGCCGGAGCCATTTGGGACAAATTTGGCTACAAATAGCAGCGGCTTATTACCATCTCAGTAAATTCACCTCTTTTTCGGGAGGCACCGAATCCACCGCCCTTCACCCCAATGTAGTGACTGCTTTGCAAGCGGCTGGCATAGAAATAAGTCGTCAAACTGAAGTCAAAAATCCATTGTATCAATGTCGTTATAGCGACCATTTTCCGGCAATAGAAGCTTTCTCTAAAGTGTATGCACATGCCAGTAACCCTACCCAAAATTTTGCTGCCCTCATGGTATGTACCCAAGCAGATGAGGGGTGTCCGGTCGTAATAGGTGCTGAGGCGCGTTTTTCGCTGCCTTATCAAGACCCAAAAGCGTATGACAATACCCCACAACAGAGTAAGCAGTACAACGAAAGGTGTCGTCAAATTGCCCGGGAAATGTTTTTTGTGATGAGTCAAGCTGTGGAGGCTTGATTTTTTCACAACTTTTTCAGCAATGCCTCAAAATACCCATAACCAAAAGATTAGCCAAAACCAGCCTGTGGTTGCCACAAGGTCATGCTCAATCTTTGAAACTAAAATTCATAATAGGCATTAAACGAAGCAATAAGGGATTGTCTCTGACGTAATTGAGCAAACCAAACTGAAAACCTTTGAGTTTACGGGCGTAGTTAAAGATACCAATGGTTACTCCTTTTTGCTCACCCTTGATGTGGTTAAATGCACTAATGGCGAGCCCCTTCATAGTGCCTCCATCTACAACGTTGAGGTAAGCAGGAGCTATGTGAACGCCACGTACATATTTGCCGCCTACTACCAATGCTGCCGACAGCCCACTAAGTTTTTTGGCACCTACGGCTACCCCAGCTACGTTTATTCCCTTTACCTCGTCGCCTGCTCCTATGGCTATTCCGGCAAGGTTGAGCCCGTATACCTGGCTACCCGCAGCTACGGCTACTCCAGCCACGTTTATCCCCACGGTTCTTTCGCCCGAGGCTACTGCAATGGCCGAAGCTGAGACACCATATACGTTTTTGCCTGCTCCAACGGCAAGCCCACCCAGGTTGATGCCTGCAATATTGTCGCCCGCGCCTACGGCTAAACCACCAATATTGAGTCCCCTTGCTTTGCTGCCCGCACCTATTACTCCAAAACTGGCATTGATTCCACTGACATTGCCCCCTGAGCCTACAGCTAAACCGCCCAGGTTGAACCCGGTGATTTCTTTGCCTGCCCCTACAGCAAGCCCGCCTATATTGATGCCTTGTACTTTTTTTCCGGCACCTGCTGCCAAACCACCCACATTTATTCCAGTCAGGTTTTTGCCAGCGCCCAGCCCCAGTCCTCCTATATTCAGCAAGCCACTTACATTGTACCCGGCCCCTAGCCCCAGTCCACCCAGGTTGACCAAGCCCACTACATGGCGTCCGGCTCCGGCACCCAGCACACCTATAGTTGCTCCGTATATCGATTCGGTGGCACCTACACCAACTCCCACGGCAACGCCTCTAATGTTGCGGGCGCCAGTGAGTGGCACGCCTAACGCTACGCCATTGACATTGCCTCCTTCGCCCTGCTCCATATCATAGGGTGTCCAAATAGTGGCATTGAGCCCATTGACTTTTTGTAGGCGGTAGTCACGATAATTTAGTCTAATGCCGTTAAACTTTTTAGAATTGCCAAAGCCTATGCCGGTATGCTTGACCGCAAGGTTGAAACCGCCTCCGGCATCTTGTGCCAACACCGACAGGGTGGTCATGGAGAGTAAAGAAAAGAGCACAATCAGGTAGCCTGCCACTACTTGGGTGTGGTGCAGTTGTTTAAATTTATTCATGGTTTTTATGGTATTTTTATATGGTTCAATGTATTTGCTTTGAAGACACCCCGCCCGGATGCAAAGGTTGCTTGAGGGAGTAATTATTTTTGGTGAAAGGACGTAACTATTTGTTTTTATGCGCTTTAGGTAAGTTGATAAATGATACAAATGGCAGTAATTTTGATAGAAAACCCAATCGCTTGACAGCTATTGCGTTCAAACGGTCACCCAATTTGCCAAGGCTCAAAAACATCTAAAGCCACCCTTGGGTTATTCGATAAAGTTTTTAGAGTGTATTTAAAATTCATTCAATTTAAAATGAAAAGAAGCTATTACTTTCTTTGGTTTCGCCTGTACCAAACCGACCAATACCTTATTTGGGTGCAAGCCGATCAAAACTTGGTTTATCTTGAAACCCCGTCTTACCTGCCCACTTTTTCCAGTAAAGAAGCGTTGAAACAATATGCCCACACGAAGCAAATTCAACTAGAAACCGATCCTCCCGTATTGCACCACCTAGACCTTGTCTTTGGTTGGTTGTCAGACCCGCAGGCAGACTTCAACCGTTTACAGTTTTTGGCGGCGTGGCACCTCTTTGGCGACATTGCCCGTAGCATAAACAAGTTTTTTTTGGGCAACCAACAAAAGGATATGCTTACCAATCAAGTGTATGATAAGTTGTTTGGAGGTAACAACCGACCTGCCTCAGCTTATGATCCTCATTGGACAGTAACTGAGCTTAAAAGGCTTTCTGAAGTGCTTACACAGGGGTTTCAGCTAATGCAAGGGGTAGCCAAAGATGTAAAAAGGTGAGCGTTAAGTGCGGGAGTTTTTTTTTATAACGTTTGCCCAACCTCGGCGATTAGCCAATTTGAGCATCTACTTGGGTAACCTTGTACTTATAATCGAAAAAAGTCACCTCAAACTAGAGGTGACTTTTGATTTAAATCAGATATCAATCAGTGGACTTCATCTATCTATTTATCAAAAATCATCACTTCACAACCAGTTGCTGCGTGTATGTCCGTTGTTTTGTGATAATTTGTAGCATATATATTCCCTTGGTCAGGTTATTTAAACGCAAATTAGCCTTGGCTTGATGCATAGTAAAGCTTTGCTTCAAATGACCACTTAAATCTAACACTTTTACCTTTACGACATCATCCAAAGGTAAACGCTCAGGCAATACCACTTCAAAACGTCCATCCGTTGTTGGGTTAGGATATACCTTTACTTGCTTTTTCTGATAGCTTGCCTGAGTCGTTCGCGCCATTTGAGTGCTTACATTGAGGCTATAATCTTCTACTTCTCCTGTCCAACCATCTCCACAGGCAGTACTTAACGAGCTACCGTAAGAAAGGCGAATGCGCATACAGGTGGTGCCTACAGTCGCATTATTGGGGGCAGTCAAGCTCACTGTATAAGGACCAACTCCATTTACTACTGTACTCTCGTTGGCATCGTCAAAATCACCGTCTTGGTTCCAGTCTACCCATATACTTAGTTTGCTGTCTGTCCAACTAACACTTGGAGTTACTGTAATATCCTGACTTGAGCCAGGTCTGATGTTGTTTACCTGATCCAGGTAATTGGCATATCCACTAGAAACAGACGCATTATCTATGTCGCCCATTTGCACCCGTGTAATGTGCTCTGTGTTGGTTTGCTGTGCACTTGCCTTGCAATAATCAGGGAAAGGATTAACCCCATCACTTATAATATGCACCGTATAGTCTTCTACCTCACCATGGGCAAAGCTTCCACAGGCAGCACTGGCAGCGCCATTGTACTTTAGGGCTATACGCATACGGGTCTTTTTAACTATTCCAGCAGGTACTTCAATATTGCCAGTAACGGTAGTTTTAGTAGCTCCAGAAACATACACAAGTTCTCCGGCATCGTCAAAATCACAATCTCCGTTAAAATCAATCCATACCTTGAAGTATTCGTCATAAGCAACACCCGAATAGCCTGGTGTAAGCGCTATGGTTTGGGTAACGCCCGAATAGAGCACAATCGTTTTATCGGTAAAGTCGGTATAGTTAGCCGCACCAGAAGTATTGTCAAAATCCCCCAATTTTACCCTGGCAATGTGTTCATAGTTAGAATTGTTACTTGTAGCTGCGCAATAAGTACAAGTAGTGTCACCAGTTACCGTAATCATTGCAGCTATAGTTTGAGTATGATCACCTGTGGCATTGCTTACTGTCAGACTCACTTCATATACTCCTGGAGTATTGTAAGTAATCACGGGGTTTTGCAATGTGCTACTGGTAGATGAACCTCCCGCAAATGTCCAGTTCCAGGCAGTAGGGTTACCCGTAGAGGCATCCGAAAAACTGATGCTTTCACCTGCAGCAATGGTTGTTTTATTTGCCGTAAACTGAGCCTTGAGTGTAGGCGCTACATATACTGTATAGTCTTCGGTTTCGCCTATGCCATCCGCTCCACATGGTGCCGCATGGTCGGCATAGGCTAGTCTTACCCTCATACGGGTGCCGCCTTCTTTGGCATTGGTAGGTACAGCAACTAATGTATTATAAGGAGCACCTGTTCCGCTTACATCTAACACTCGCTCGTTGGCATCATTAAAATCTCCATCCTGATTCCAATCTATCCACACCCTTACTCTATTGAGGTCCCAGTCTTTGGTGGCACCTATCGACAATGCATATTGATTGTTACGTAACAAGGTAGTGCTTTGCGCAGTGTAGTCTTCGTAGCCGTTGGTGCCATAGCCTGAGTTGTTATTAATGGTATTGAATTGTACGTTGTTGATATGCACATCATCGCGGTTGTGAGAAGCAGTACAATAGTCGCCATCGACTCCACCACCTTGGCGCACTGTCACATAAGCAATGGTCTGGTTGCGTCCGCTGGTATTGCTTACCGTCAAAATTACAGGATAAACCCCCGCATTAGTATAAGTTACAGTAGGGGTGTTTGCTGTACTGGTGGCAGGGTTACCATTAGGGAACTCCCACAAGATATCGGTAGGGTTGCCCAATGATGTATTTTTAAATTTGAGTGCTTCGCCTCGAATAGTATAATTTACCTCAGACGTAAACGATGCCACAGGCGCTTGTTCAACTATAGCTTTATCAATCACCACCACCGAGTAATCTTCGGTTTCACCAATAAAATTATCATTACCACAAGCTTGAGGATTTTCGCCTACCCGGTAATTAAGCCTTACCCGCATTCGGGTAGCAATATCGCGCACTGCGTTGGTGGGCACTTGTATCATTGCCTTTACCTGATTAAACCGCCCTTTTTGCATCATTACTTGTTCTCCGGCATCGTCAAAATCACCGTCCTGGTTCCAGTCTATCCAGACACCCACCCCTATGTTGTCTGAACGGGTATGACCCGGAGTAACGGTTAGCTGGAAACTCTGCCCTTGAGTAAGCTCAGTTAGTACCGAAGTATGATCGGCATACCCATTGGCAGGAAAGCCCTCAGTAGCGTGGTCGATGTTTGCCAGTTGCACCCGGTGAATAGAGGTGAAGTCATTTTGAGTAGCAGGAGTACAATAGTTTGCGTTGTTTTTGGCATATACCCTAATGTACTCATTGCGACTGGTGGTGTTGGTCGTACCGTTTTGGCTGTTAGCGGTCAAAGCCACATCGTATTTGCCAGCGTTGTTATACGATACCGTAGGGTTAGGCACATTACTTATGCCAGGTGCTCCTCCAACCAGGCTCCAGGTCCAGTTATTTATCTGCCCTTTCGATTGATCAACAAGCTGTAGCTCTGTGCCGACTAATATTGCCCTGGTGGTTGCCTTGAAGTTGGCAGCAGCATCTTTGCTTATGTTAGGATTGCGCAAAGGCCCTGTGACTACAAAATTAGCTTTAGGTATTCCTCCAGCAAAGCTTACATTGGTAATGTAGCCAACGGTGTAGTCGAAGTTATTAAATTTGCTATTGTTGCGTAGGTTCTTCAATAACTCATTCAGGGCTTCACCTGTGCTTTGGGCAGCAGTGGTGTTGTTGTTGGCAGTACCATTACCAGTAATGCTTCCGGTAATTTTAAATCTTTTATTGATTAGGCTTGCCTCCAGGCTTGCTGTTACATCCTGGATTCCAGTTATCCGGCTAAACTCAGCCTTTACTTCGGCTGGCTTGCCCAATATCAACTGAAGGTCGTTCAACCATCTGGTGCTGGGTTCTTTGCCATTGACAGCCTTGGTATTTACTTGCCCCAAAAAGGTTTGATATTGGCTTTCGCCTGATGACTTAAGTGAGTTTACCAGGTTGTCGAACCCTGCCACGTCATTGCTTCGGGTCAGCTCAAAAAAGGTTTTCAATTTACTAAAATCATTGGTATACCAATAGTACCAAGCCATGTTGCCATAATGATAATGGTGAAAGTTGCCACTGGTATAGCTAGTGTTAAACAAGTCGGTAAGGCTCGGCCAGTCACCACCCAAACCACGCACTACATTTGCGTTAGATGCAAGCAACTTTATACCATCAGTAGCAGTAGACCCAGAAAAAAACTCAGCCATTCCTTCTTCATACCACACCAGGCGGTTGTTATCATAAATTTCGTTTTCGCCCCAATAGCCTGGTACCAGATAACGCCCTTGCAAATAATGACAATATTCGTGACGAAAAAGCGATTCCAGCGAAAGCGAACTTTCTACACCTACGGTACGGTCCCAGGTATAAAAAGTAGCCCGACGCTCTATGTATATGCCCCCATTATTTGTATCAATGCCATACAAATAAGAGGCATAGTCTTCGTACTGGCTCTTAGAGCCAAACACTACCATGTTCAATGTTTCGTTTACATCACCTTCCACAGGTTGATCGGTTTGCAACATTTTAAAAAACTGTGCCTGTACCTCTTTGGCAGCGTGGTAAAGCTTCTGCACTTCTTTATGACTTAAGGGGGTTTTTACCAATAACTTGCCATCGTCCAGCGAGTACTCATTTGGAAAAAGGTGACGGTTCAGCTCTTCTTTAAGTGCTTCTTCGCCTTCACAAAGCCCATAAGTAGCACAATTGCCGTATTGGTTCAAGGCAAGCGTCGCTTTAAACCACTTGATATCTAGCCGGGGGTAAAGGTTGATAATGGCTGCAAGCTCGCCCTCTATCTGATTAATCACCCCAGGGATGTGTGCCATTCGGCTCAATTCCTGTACGGCATTTTTTACCATAAAACTAAGGTTGGGGTTGGCCAATAGTTCCGCGTCTTTACCAATACTGGCCAGCAAAGAAGTTAGTTCTGGGTCGTTGTCCAGGGCTGTCCAAAACTGGCTATCACCATCATCAGGTGCGCCACTGCCACGAAACATCACAAAGAAAAAACCATTGTATGCTCCAGCATAAGTTCTCAGTAGTTGATCATCGGAGATCTGTTTCCAGTTATCGTTGATGGTCAGGTTGCGCATGGTTTGTTTTACTACACTCAAAACAAATGGTTGGTGGCGAACTCCTGCATAATCACAATTAGTAAAGTATTCTTTCAATACCGTCAAAGCCTCATCGGTGAGGTCAAACAAATGATTGTTAGACGACAACGCACCTAATGCCTGGCTGTATAAAGCTTTAGAAGCAGCACTAAGGGTAACATAGTTGGGATTATAAAACTCTTGATAAGTGGCTGCATGCATATACACGAGCAAACCATATATGCCGCTGGCAAAGGTACCATCATAACTAGTTCCTAAATTGTATATTTCCTGAAAAACCGCTTGAACTTTATTATTGGAAAACAGGCTTGGCAAATGACCTCCAATTTCAAACAGTGGCATTCCCATACAATCATAATCGCTATTTGATTTCAAAAAGGCAACCAATTGGGTGGCACTCAAGCCAGCCAATTGGGTGGCGGTATATTGGCAGCCAGTTGCTGTTATTTCATGATTGTTGGCACCTGCTGGAGCTATGCTAGACAAGTGAAATGGGCGCTTATGGCTATTTGCCCGACTCATTTTTTGCAAATGTTGGCTGGCACGCATTTTTATTGCCTTTTTTTTCAGATTTTCCCGTACATGCTGTTTGTGGGCGTGCATCCTGGAACATTGATGATCATCAACTTTATAAGGTTGCTGGGGAGGGGGAAGTGTTTTGGGTTGTACCTTTAGTTGTGCGTGGCTCTGGCATAGAATACCTATCATTAACAATAAGAGCATTGTTAATTTTTTAGTGGCAGTTTTTATCCATTCTTTTCTTGAATTTTGCTTCATTAGCATTGTAAAAAGTTGTGCTCGTTGCCTACCAGTGTGGTGTTTTTTTGATTGATTTAAAGTTAGCATTGTCTTTATTTTAGTTGTGTAGTATGATTGGATGGTTACCTGTTGGGCTTACCAACTATAAACAAAGTAATACAGGTAAAAATATTTTCATAAGACAGGGTTAAGTTAGTACAAATCTATGCTATGATAGTATAAATCAAAGGTGAAATAACCCTTGATTTATCTAACAAACTATTATTTTAAAAAAAGAAAATGTACCGATAAAAAAACAAGATGACAGGCTAAAAATGATCCAACATGTATTGAAAACATGGGAAAAATAGGGCTAAAAGAAACTATGCCTGAGCTGCTAGTTGTCGTAACTCTTCTGAATTCCCGAAACTTCTTGCTTCCAGCCAGGGAATCATTTCAGGGTCAATATATTCAAAAGGATTATTGTGTACATTGAGTTGGTGCAAGTGCTCCATTTGGGTCAACTCTATAGGGAGTGTTTTGAGTTGGTTGCCGCTGAGCGACAGGCTTCGCAGGTTTTTCATTCCGTTTATTTCGACGGGCAATACTTCCAGCTGATTGTCGTCTGCCACGAGTACTTCTAAAGAGGTTAATTTTCCTATGCTTTTAGGAAAGTTAGTCAGGTGGTTTACTTGCAAGTGAAGTTCTTTGAGTTGCCACAAGTCTCCTATAGTTTCTGGAAGGGCTTCCAGCTGATTGTACGCCAAAAACACCTCTGATAATTGAGCCAATTGACCGAATGTTTTGGGTAAAGCTTCGAGCTTGCTATTTTCAAAGTTGAGTTGCTGAAGTTGCTTCAACTTGCCTATTTCGTTGGGTAACTTTTTGATGAGGGTATCTGCCAACGACAAAGTGTTGAGTTGTGTAAGTTTGCCTATAGCAGGAGAGAGGTGTTGTATATCGTTGCCCCCCAAAAATAATTTTTCGAGATGAATAAGCTGCGTCACTTCTTGAGGAAAGGTGGTTAAGAGGTTATTGTCGAGATAGAGTACCTTAAGGGCGGTAAGCTGGGCAAAACGCTGTGGTAATGCCGATAAACGATTGCCCCATAGCCACAAATGTTGCAGGCGTTGCAAATGCCCTATACTTTCGGGCAACTTTCTCAAACGGTTTTTACTTAAATTTAAAGAGGTAAGGTGCCCCAACTGGTCTATGGTATGGGGTAAGGCCTGTAGTTGGTTGTTGCGTAGCTTAAGCTCCTGCAATCGGCTAAGCTGGAGTATTTCTTCGGGCAAAGTACTCCAGGTATGTTGCTCCATTTTTAGTTGGGTCAAGTGTTGAGTATAGGTTTGCTCAAAACCATACTGTACACAAAGCAAAGGGTATTTTTGCAAATAAGCCGCTAATTTGGGACTGTAGTGCCCACCTGCCCCCTGGCACAACTGAAAAGCAAGTGTAACATTTACTTCATTGTTGCTGTTGAGCAAAGCAATGATTTTGTTTTCGTCAGCGTTGGTCATTTTTACTGGTTGTTGGTTATTATTGGCTATTAGGTCACTATGTTACTGCTTACCAGCTACTTAGAAGTTAGAGTGTTAATAATGTACCTAAACTTAACTCATTGGCTTTTTGTAAAATATAATGTGCTGCAGTCAGGTCTTGAGTACCCACCCCCACCGATTTATAAAAAGTAATGTCTTGAGCGCTTTTGCGGATGGTTAAACCTGTAGCGAGTACTTCGCCCAACTCAGCGAGCACATCTTGCTCGTCAATCAAGCCCTCTTGCAAAGGTATTAAAATATCGCCCGCTTCCTTCATGCATGCTTCACGGTAATCTACTACTATTTTACTTTTTGCCACCAGTTTGCCCGGTATTTCGCGTAGGTGAGGCTTATAGGTGCCAATGGCACTTATGTGGGTGCCAGGTTGTATATAGTCAGCATCAAACAAGGGAGCAGAGGCACTGGTTGTTGTACAAACAATGCTTGCTTCGGCCAATGCAGCCAGGTCATCAGTGGCTTCCAGCAGGGCGCTACAGTGGGCTTGTTGGGCTTGCACAAATGCTTGGGCTTTTGCCAATGACCTGCCAAAAATATACACTTTATTGATGTCACGTACCAGGCACAAAGCTTCAAGGTGGGTAATGGCATTGGCACCTGTACCAAAAATTGCCAGGGTTTGGGCATCTGGGTTTGCCAATACATCGGTGGCAAGTGCCGAACCTGCTGCAGTGCGCATAGCGGTCAAATAAGTAGAATCCATGATGGCCTCTGCTTGTCCGTTTTGGGTGTTTATCAACAGCATTAAGCCTTGGATCAATGGAAGGTTTTGGGCAGGGTTTTCTCGAAACACGTTGGCTATTTTGAGCCCCATTTGCTGATAATCGGGTATGTATACAGGCATCATCAACACATCAGCATTGGCATCTTTGATTGTCATTTCGGTTCTGGGTGGGAGTTGTGCCCGTTGTTGATACAGCCAGGTAAAAGATTCGCGCATGGCTTTGATGGCATCTGCCATAGGCAAAGCTGTCTGTACATCGTGGCGGGATAATATTCTGATTTTTTGCATTGTATTCAGCTTGTCTTTTGTGTCGTTTAGCCTTATTTCAGTATTAGTTTTCAAGTAGCTAAAGTAGATATTAACTTCTTTGAGCACTACTTTAGTTAATTAACCCAAGTTGTAGTGTTTGAGGTGTAAAAGGTTGATTTTCAGTTGTTTATGTATTTCAGGTGCGAATATAACTGGCACTTGATGTTTGTCGTTTGTTCCTTGCAACTTCAATTAATTAAAAATAAACCCTTCTTTGTGTGCATCCTCTGGGTCTACCCAAAACTGGTGACTGCCCGTAAGGTATGCCGTACCTGATACTTCGGGAATAATGGCTTTGTAAGTGCCAAAAGTAGTTTCGCGGGCTATTTTTACCGAAAACTGTGAGTCTAAAATACTCTCGATATACATTTTTTCGCCTACAGCAAGCTCCTGGCGGGCATGATGAATAGCCGCCCTGCCACTTACCCCTGTACCCGTAGGACTACGGTCTACTTCGCCGTTGGCAAAAATGCACACATTACGACTGTCAGCACTTCCACCCAATGGTGGAGCAATAAAAATGGTTCCATACAAAAAACCAAGGTCTTGCTCAAAAGGATGTTCAATCTTACGACTTTTCATAATGGCGTGTTTTATCTCCATCCCTTTGTCTATCAATTCCTTGTATTCGTCTGGGGTACAATTGAGTCCCAGTTGGTCAGCTTGTACGTAAGCATAAAAAGCTCCGCCAAAAGCCAAGTCATACACTATGGTGCCCAGTCCGGGCACTTCTACTTCGGCATCTAACTCTAGCACAAACGAGGGCACATTTTGGAAGTGCACCTCTGTCACCTCATCGTTTTCTATAGTAGCAAAAGCAGTAATAAGTCCGGCGGGTGTGTCAATTTTTATAGTAGTTACAGGGGGCTGTTGAGGCAACATGCCGGTTTGTAACGCTACTTTGGTAAGGGCAATGATGGCGTGTCCGCACATGGTACTATAGCCTTCGTTGTGGATAAACAACACCCCAAAATCTGCTTCGGGCGATACAGGAGGGGTAAGTATACAACCATACATGTCGGCGTGTCCGCGTGGCTCAAATATAAGCGCAGTACGCAAGTGGTCTAAGTTTTCGCGGGCAAACCGCCTTTTCTCCAAAATAGTGTTGCCTAGTAGTTCAGGAAAACCATCTATAATAATACGTAAAGGTTCGCCACCAGTGTGGGCATCTATGGTACTTATCTGTTGCCAGTGGCTGGGTGGTTGCCAGGTTGTTTGAGGGGTAAATTGTTTCATAGTTTTTCGAAAAAATAAAGTTAGTAAAGCGGAAAAAATAAGATGTGCCAATAAAACAAAATATTTGTTGAGTGGGCGAGTCAAAAAACCTTTGCATAGCCAAAGCTATGGAACTGTTTTTTGAGGAAGTCCACTCGGCAAAGATACCGTTTTATGGCTCAGATTATTTTTGTAGGTTTACTTATCGCAATATCAGGGTAAATTACCTTATAAGCTGGTATATAATTAACCAAAGATATACAGTGGATGATTTATTTAGGGTAATTGGTGTAATTTTTTCGATACCAATCGAGCAGAGTAGGGGTTCATTCTACCCTACTTTATCCTGCGCACACCACCAGACATATGCCCGGTGGTTCGATCAACTTTCACCTTAGCAGTTAATATAGAGTGAGTGAAGGCTAAAGTCAAAACATAGATTAGTAAACTATTTGATAATAAACAACTTATATAATACTGTCTACAACTAGTGCATTTATTTAATCCCCAATGCACTAGCCAAAGGTACCATGCACCATAAAAAAACACCCAAACCAGCATTTGCCAGATTGGGTGTTTAGGGGGCATTGGTTATCGTTGATTATTCTTTGGCGGCTTCACCCATTACAGCAAACCCATTGGAGAATGGCTTAAGTTTGTCGTACTTAAAAGGAACAACTACTTTACCCTTGGCATTAACGGCTCCCCATTGGTTATTCTTTTGTAGGATAGATAGTTTTTGAGTAGAAGAATAGTAATCTTCATATTCAAACGGAATCACTACTTTACCTTTAGTGTTGATCCCTCCCCATTTGTCATTTTTTTTCATGAGGGCTACCCCATTTTTAAAAGAACTGCCTCCTTCGTATTGCATCGGAATCGTGAGCACACCTTTGGCGTTGATAAACCCATACCTACGCGCTTGCTTTACCAAAGCCAACCCTTCCGAAAACCGTCTGGGGTAGTAAGACTGCACTATAGGGATGATTTCTTCCCCTTTGGTGTTGATATAACCATAATATTTACCTTTGCGTACGGCAGCTTTCCCCTCGGAAAAAGAGTACGCAAAATCGTATTGAATAGGAATGACTAGCTTGCCCTTTTTATTGATAAACCCATATTTTTTGTTCTTTCGTACCTTGGCAAGCCCCTCGATAAAATCAGCTGCATAATCATAAGTAGCTGGAATCACCAACTTATTCTTTTTGTTAATAAACCCATATTTGCCGTCTTTCTTTATTCTGGCGAACCCTTCTTTAAAACTAGAAGCAAATTCGTGTTGGATAGGAATGACTAGCTTGCCTTTTTTGTCGATAAAACCGTATTTTTTATTTTGTAGTACTGCCGCAAGCCCCTCCGAAAAGTCAGTACCATATTGGTATTGAGGCTCTACCACTACTTTGCCTTGTTTGTCGAGGTAGCCATATTCGCCATGACGTTTGACTTTTAACCTTAAGAGTCCTTCCTTGTATAGCCCCAAGTAATAGTGCTTTGCCGGAATGACCACCTTGCCCTTCATATCAATCAACCCATAGCGTATATTGGGTCTTTTGACCCGCTTTTTTACAATTGGTTGATCTTCAATGGCTTTTTTTGTTCTTTGGGTAATCTTAAAGAAACCATTGTCCAGTCTCCGTATCTGCTTGTAGGCTTGAGTGGTGAGTGTTTTTCCTTTAGTATCTACCACATCATACCCCGAACTATAACTGCCCTTGCTCACTATAGCGGTTCCATTTTTAAAGTTTTCGGTGTAACGAAAAGCAGGAGAAATGACCATTTTGCCTTGGGTATTGATGGCGCCATACCTATTACTGCCAAGGTCTTTTACCCAGGCAAGTCCTTCTGAAAACTCAAATGCAGTAGGGTACTTAAAAGGCAAGATTGTTTTACCTGCTTTATTGATGTAGCCATACCTACCCTCTTTTTTTACTGCGGCAAGCCCTTGGCTATACTTGGTGGCGTAGTCGTATTGGAGAGGAATCACTATTTTGCCCGTTTTGTTGACGTAGCCATACTTTCCGTCTTTCTCTACCCTGCCGAGCCCTTCCGAAAAGCTCAGATTGAGGTCATACTGAGTGGGTACAATAATGCCTTTTTGGTTGGCATAGCCGTATTTTCTGTCTTTTTTAATTCTAATAATGCCTTCTTTGGCTGCTGCTATGTAGTCGTACTCGCAAGGTACTATGAGCTTGCCTTGGGTATTGACAGCTCCATATTTCTTGTCTTTTTTTACCCTTATAATGCCCTCTTTTGCTCCTATCACATAGTTATACTCGCAGGGCACTATGAGCTTACCTTTTTTGTCAATACAGCCATATTTTTTGTTTTCTACTACTTTGGCGTAGCCGTTTTCAAAGGTAGTAACATAACTATAATTAACGCTTAAAACATTTTTGCCGTTTTTGTCTATAAAATAGTATTTACCATCTTTCCTCACTCTGGCAAGTCCTTCCGAAAATTCGCTTACCGAAGTATAGCCTCCACGAATCACCCATTGTTCTTTGGTGTTGATATACCCCCACTCGCCATTTTTACGCACAGGTGCCAACCCTTCTTTGCCAAAGTCGCCTGCCCAGTCATATTCAAACGGGATCGCTACTTCGTTTTTTAGGTTAACAAAGCCATATTTTCCGCCGCTTTTTTTTCGGGCTGCTATCAGCCCTTTAGAAGGGGTACCCAAACGGTAGTATTTTGTTGGAACCAGTAGTTTGCCCTTGGGACTAAGCATGCCTTGTGTTGAAGTAGTCACATACCTTTTGGTGGAGGTAGTAGGGGTGGGTTTAGAGACTATACGGGTAATCTTAGAGACCTTTAGCAGGCCTTTTTCGCCGTGATAGTATAACCTGTCATACTTAAGACCCACTACTAACTTACCTTTTTTATCTATAGTGCCATATTTGCCCGTTTTTAGCTTTGCTCTTTTTACAATGGCTATCCCATTATTAAAGCGGTAACCTACGGCGTAGCCAAAGTCCACTACTACTTTGCCGTTTTTGTCAATGGCACCATACTTTCCCAAAAGTGTTTTCTTTACCCAAACCAACCCCTCATGAAACCTATTGCCATAGTTGTAATACCTGATCGGAATCACCAACTTACCTTTAGTATCAATGTAGCCTACTTTTCCGTCCTTTTTTACTGCGGCCAGCCCTTCCTTAAACTCATGGGCGTAGTCGTATTGAAACGAGGCTACAGTTCTGCCAGTAGCATCAATAAAGCCCCATTTGCCATCTTTGTTTACATTCACTAGTCCTTGGCTAAAATTGCCCGCCTTTTTGTATTGCAATGGTACTACTATTTTACCTTGGGTATTGGCAAAACCATACTTTTCATCTTTTTTGAGTTTCATCAATGAATTATCAGCCACATAGCCTATATAGTCATACTCCATAGGTAATAAAAGCTTGCCTTTTTTGTCAATCAAGCCATACTTGCCATTGTTTTTTACTCTTGCCACTCCTTTTTTAAAGCTATAGGAAAAACTGTAAACGGCAGGAATCACCAGTTTGCCTTGTTTGTTGATATAGCCATACTTGCCGTTGACTTTCACATCGGCAAGTCCTTCCGAAAATGGATAGGCACGATCATAGGTGGCGGGTATCGTGAGCTTGCCCTTCTTGTCTATATAGCCATACAAAGAGTTATTGGTACTTACTGCGGCAAGCCCGTCTGAGAATGAATAGGCTCTTTTGAATTTAAAAGGAATGACTGTTTCGTTTTTAAGGTTGATATACCCGTACAAGCCTTTTTTGTTTTTTTTGGCTATCATCAACCCTTCCGATACCCTGCCTAGCCTGGCATAATTGGTGGGTATGAGCGTTTGCCCCTTTTTATTGATCACCCCATATTGATAAGATGTGATTACTCGTGGTTTTTTCCTTACCTTACGAGTAGTAGCAACAGGCGTCTCAATGGTTGTCTCGTATTCTTCATTTATTTTTACAATACGAGCCATACCTTCGTGAAAGTGGAGGATGAGGTCATACTTAAAGTCAACAATTACTTTTCCCTTGCGGTCAATTACCCCGTATTTTTTGTTTTTGCTTACTATGGCGTATCCTTCTCTAAAAAGCTTCGCTTTTTTGTAGAGGGGTTCAATAATGGTTTTGCCGTTTTTGTCGATGGCACCATAATTGGCCTTATACGATTTTTTTACCCAAGCCAGTCCTTCGCTAAATGATTGTGCCCTGGCATAGTCGTTTTTGATAGTAAGGTTACCAGTCAGGTCTATGTAACCATATTTAAAATCTTTCTGGACTGCGGCAAGCCCCTCGGTAAATTTTTTGGCGCGGCGGTAGGTAGGCGGAATTACCTCGGTGCCGGTTTTGTCGATAAATCCGTATTTTTTATATCCTTTTTCTACCAAAGCCAGCCCTTGATTAAAATCGCTCACCGAACGATACAAGCGCCCTATAACAATGCGCCCCCCACGGTCTATAAATCCGCTTTTCCCGCTTTGGCTAATGGCTGAAAGTCCTTCTTTAAAAGGGCGGACATAAGTATACTGATAGTCAATTATTTTTCGCCCACGTTTGTCTATAAAACCCCAGCGGTAGTCCATGCGGGTGGCGGCAAGTCCTTCCGAAAATTTACCTGCTTTTTCGAATTGAAAATCTATTTTTATTTTCCCTTTTTTATCAATAAAACCATACTTGCCATCTTTTTTTACTGCGGCCAGTCCTTCGCTAAAATCCAGGGCTTTATCGAACTGGGGTTTGATCACTTCTCTCCCTTTCTTGTCAATAAATCCATATTTTTTGCCTACTTTGATCACCGCCCTGCCTTCGGAGAAGTTGCCGGCATAGGCATATTTCATTTTGACAATGACTTTCCCTTTTTTGTTGATAAACCCATATTCGCGGGCGGGAGGTTGTGCTTGAGCAGCCATAAGGTTGCCAAATAACAACAAGCTTGAAATAACTAAACTTTTTAATACGAAGTGTTTCATTTAACTGTAAACTTTAATAGAGTGAGCGGTTTATACTGATCGTGAAAACAGCTTAGAGCTTGTTTGCTGTCAGGATGCGTTAAACCGAGCTTTAGCGAGCTCTGTTTCACCTTTGAAAATTAGCATTTAAACTAATTTTGAGCCAATAGTTCTGGAATCCCGAACTTGATTCGCATTGGTCAGGGCTTAAAATTCCGCCTGTAAAAACCAGCTTCAAGTTGTGTTGAATCACAATTTTTATGGAATCGTTCAAAACTCTTTGCTCGTTTTTATGCCATTTTTTACGAATATTAGCCCCAGTGGGGCGAAACCTTGGTAGAAAAAATAAACGAAGCGGGACACAGCTCCGTAGGAGTTGCGCCTAAAAGAGTCATTTTTGATGATTTTGATGGTATTTTAAGTGTTCGTAAAATTAAGCTTTGACGCATGCGAACTTGATTCGGGGCAGCGCTATTGGGGATAACCGATGGCTACAGCTTTGCTGTGCCGAGCTCTGCGAAGCTAAATTTAACAAAATACTGACAGTCAAAGTCGCGCAAGAGTTCCAAAGGATGAAGTCCAAACAAGCTCTTAAGTAAAAAAATAAAAAATGAGTTGTTAAATATTTGATAATTAGGTATATAGCATAATAACTGATCTGGTCTTTTTAAATACTTGTGAAAACTACTCATTATTCTGAGACGAGATGAGTTCTCTTAGCAAAAAAAGTATTTTAGAGAATGATTATTCTTATGATCTTGTCTTACAATAGTCCATAGCATTTAGTCCGTAGTCCATAGCTGATTCGAGTAAATGTTTACCCTATGAATCATTATAAACCAATGGCGTATATTAAATTTGCGTACTTGCTTTATTTTTCAAAGGGTTTCAGGTTTACGTCTAAATTAAATAGTTTTTAAACTTATAACCATTTGATAACCGAGCTTTTGGCGAGTCCTTAGATACCGATGTATATCGGTGCTCACCGAAGGTAATCAATAATCAATTTTGACTAAAATCACTGCGGAGTATTGGTCTTAGGAATGGTGTGAAAATAAATTTCTCATAAGTATGTACCAAGACAAAATTAAATATACCTAATATGCAAGTATAACTATTATATTATGAGAGAGTTATCTTTACTTGTAGCTAATTGCTTGCTGCTACTTAGTTACCAGAAATGAATAAGACTATAAAACGCCTAAACGATTCCTTTATAAAATGAACTTGGTTTACAATGTTGGCATCTATTACTTCTAAAATTACTCAAAAACTGAACATAAAAAAAAACCTCTATGGCAATCAGGACGGTTTGCCGAAGGGTAAAGTTGCCAAAAAAGATGTGCAAGATGCTTTGCAGGAGGTCTATAAGCGTGGTGATAAAATGATGACCGTGTTCATCGGTTTGCACCTGGTAGTTGCATTGATCATAGCCCTTATCTTTCAGAATGTATGGGCAGAAACCCTCACTGCTGGGCTTACTGCAGTAGGGTTGTTTGGGTTAAGTGTCACCTTTCGCCCCCGTAAGTTTTTTACCAGGGTAATAGCAGGGATATGTTTGCAGATGTTTGCATTTTTATTGTTTTACCAGCTTCAGGTACAGGGGCAGAAAATAGACGAAGGGCGTTTTTTCTTTTTTATTGCCTTTACCATTATGATCGTGTACCAGGACTGGAGGGCAATTTGGCCAGGAGCTATTTTTTTGTTTGGGGTCATTACCCTTCCTATTGTACTGAGTTACGTGGAGCTTTTTACGGGAGCCAACGTAGGTAGTTTTCTCGACTTTGTAATGGAAACCGAGTTTGTAAAAGCTACCCGTGAATTGTTTTTTGCCACCGAAGGAAAGCAACAAGTGATTTTATATGATCGCCTCATCGCTTATTTTGGTATTTTGAGCATTCAGGTGGTTTTGTGCAGTAGCTGGGCGTATTTTATGCAGCTTCAAACCATCAAGGAGATGTTGTCGAAACGTAGCCTGATAGAACAGCAAAAACAAATAGCCCAAGCCAACGAGGAGCTTGAAAACAATGTAAAAAAGAAGACTGAAGATCTGCAGCGTGCGCTCGAAACCTCACAAACCACCGAGGAAGAGCTTCGGCAAAACATGGAAGAGTTACAAGCCACTCAAGACGAAATGAACGTACAGTCGCGCAAAATCAGAGACAGCCAGGAGGCGATGAAAAAGGTAGAGCAAGAGTTGCGACAACGCCAACAAGACATGGAACGCACCCAATGGCTGGAGTCCAACTTGTCTAAGTTTGACGACTTGATGCGCTTAAACTACGACAAAAGCCTGGAAGAATTCGCCGATGTAGTTTTGCTGAATCTTGCCGATTTACTGAATGGTTCTCAGGCAGCACTGTATGTGTATGACGAAGACAAAGACCGGATAGAAATAAAGGGTGGCTATGCCTGCACGCCTAAAACAGTAAAAAAATCAAGCTTTTATATAGGCGAAGGGGTGCTGGGGCAAATTGTAAAAACCAAGAAAACCCACTACCTCGAAGACTTACCCATTGATTCGGCAACGGTGGAGTCTGCCTTGTCAAAAATAAGCAATAAAAGCCTGATTGTGGTGCCATTGCTTTACAATGAAAAAATTCAGGGAGTGCTGGAGCTTGCCAGCCTAAATGCGATGAGCGAGTTGCACCGCCATTTTTTAGAGCGGTTGGGCAAAAATATTGCGTCTATGTTACAAAACATTCGTAGCATGTTGCGCACCCAAAAACTCTTGAAACAATCGCGTGAAATGACCGATGAGTTGCAACGCAATACCGCCCAAATAGAACAAACCCAATTGGAAATAGAGCGCAGGGCGGCCGAGTTTCAGGCGCAGTTTAATGCCATTAACCTCTCTATGTTGGTAGTAGAATATACCGAAGAAGGAGAGATCACTCAAGTAAATAAAAAGTTTCTTAAACTATCTAAATATACCAAAGACGAACTCGTTGGGCAACACCACAGCTCTTTGTTGCCGGTAAAAGTGGCAGAGTCTGAAGACTATAAACAGTTTTGGCGCAAGGTGCACGAAGAAGCTTACCACGAAACCGAGCACAAACTGGTGACTAAAGATGGGGCTACATTTTGGCTACGGGCAAACTATTATTGCCTTGCCACCGAACAAAAGAAAAAACCATCAACGAAGCCAATATATGCCTCTGGTACCAAACAACTCCCCACTACTTCACATCAATCGGAGGGAGCCCTGACTACTACTACCCACAGTGCCCCCCCTAGTGTTGCCCGTGATGTGAGCGGTGCGCACTCTATGGCTCAAACCATTATGATGATTGGCTGGGACATTAGCTTGCAAAAATTGCAAGAGCAGCAAATCAAACAAAACCTGGAAGAACTACAAACCCGCGAGTTGGAAAGTCAACAAAGCATTAAGCAGATGCAAAAACTGCAGGATGAACTGGAAACCAGGGCAAAAGAGTATCAAGGGCAGCTTCAGGCAATTAACCTGTCTATTGCCATGATTAATATGGATAGAGATGGGGTTATTTTGTCCATGAATGACAAGTTTGCCGAGATATTTAATTATGCTAAAAACGATTTGGTTGGACAACACCACGAGGTATTGGTAAGAGATGGTTATGCCAAAAGTAAACCTTACCGAAAACTATGGCAACAGTTGTATAAAAACGAGTTTGTAGAAGGGGAGTTCAAAGGAATGACCAGGGATGAAAAAGTAGTGTGGCTCAGGGGAAGTTATTACCCCATCACCGATGCCCGCAACAATTTGTCTAAGATTTTGGTATTGGCGTATGACATTACCAAAGAACGGGAGCAAGCTGCTCAGATTAAACAAAATATTGCCGACCTTGAAAAAGTACGCGAAGAACTTGAGGTTAAAACCAATGAGATGAGCGCCCAACTAGAGGTAGTAAACCTGATTGCAGGAGTAGTGGAGTTGGCGCCTACCGGCGAAATATTAAGCGTCAATGAATTGTTTCTTGAATTTGCCAAATACGATGGTGTAGAAGAGCTTGCCGGACAACACCACCAAGTGTTGGTGGATGCTGGTTTTGCCCAGACTAAGGCATACAAAAAGCTTTGGGAAACCTTGGGCAAAGGCGAACACATTGAGGGTATTTATGAGTATGTGGCAAAAGATCAATCAAAAATAAAACTTCAGGGCAGCTTTTTTCCTGTCAAAAATCAAGAAGGAAAAGTATTTAAGATTCTTCACCTCACGCTTGACATTACCACCGATAGCAAGCAAAGGATTGGGGCGGGTGAGTAGACTACGTTGATGGATGCCACGTAGCTTCTTTTTGGCACTGAAAAAAACAGCCATTATCACCCATTCAACGCTGTTTGTACCGAAAGAAAGTTAAAAAAACAATGAACATCGAAGACGAATTGATTAGAGAAAACTCCAAAGAAAATGCTTTGGCTATAGCCAGTTACATTGGGGCAGACACTCGCCGTTTTGCTCAATTGATGGCTCTGTTTTTACAAGGTGAATACCTGGTGGTGCAAAGGGCTGCCTGGGTACTGTCTAAATGTGCCGACCAACGCCCTGAGTTGCTTACCCCACACCTAAAGTCTATGATAGAAAACCTACAAGAAGAGGAGGTACCCGTAGCCGTGCAGCGTAATACCTTGCGGGTGCTCCAAAATGTAGAAGTGCCAGACACATTGCTAGGCACGCTTGCCGAGGTATGTTTTAAATATATGGAAGACCCTAAAGCAGCCATTGCGGTCAAGGTATTTGCTATGACCAACTTACACAACATCACTCAAAAAGAACCTGCACTGGCAAACGAACTCAAGTTGCTAATCAAGCACCAGCTTCCCTATGCTTCGGCAGGGTTTAAATCGCGGGCAAATAAAATACTGGTGGCTTTAGACAAGCAGGAATCGCATTGAAAAATAGGAATAATGATGGTAAATGCATATCTTAAGGCATTTGTAAACCACTCATTTAGCCCATGTTTTATGTTAGTAGAATTAGCTATAGGGGATGCCTACGGAGCACAGTTTGAATTTGCTGACCCTGAATTGGTAGAGCAGCACAATCATTTGCAGTATATAGCAGTAAGAGACGACGCCATATCTCCGGGAAGTTATACCGACGATACCCAGCAAACAATTGCCATTGCTGAGTTATTGGTAGAAGGAACAGAATGGACACCTGAAAATATTGCTGGCAAACTGGTAGAAGTGTATCACCGTGATCCTCGCAAGGGATACTCAAGGCGGGTAAAAATCGCGTTGAATGCTTCGGCTAACGGGGCAGAGTTTCTCAAAAATATTGACCCTGACAGCGATACCAGTGGGGCAGCCATGCGTGCTTGTCCTTTAGGGATTATCCATGACTTGCCCGAATTGGTAGAACGAGTAACTATTCAAGCAAAAGTTTCTCACAATACCCCATTGGGCATACAAGCTGCCCTGGCTACTGCATTGGCTACCCATTATTGTATTTATGAAATAGGCGATCTCAGTGATTTGGGTGAATTTATTGTAAGTCAGGTACCTGGCGATTGGAATGTGGCGTATGATGAGTTTGTAGGGCAAAAAGGCTGGATGAGTGTAAGGGCTGCCCTGACAGCGCTCAGCAAATACAATAATTTAGCCGATATGCTCAAGGCTTGTGTTGCTTTTACGGGCGATGTAGACACGGTAGCCACTATTGCCTTAGGAGCCGCGTCAAACACTGCTCAGGTAGAAAAAAACCTGCCTGATTGTCTTTATCAAAACCTGGAATCGAGCAGGTATGGGCTGGAGTACCTACAGGCATTGAACGAACGTTGGCTTGAGCTTAAAGTAGTACCTAACTTATAAATATGGGGGCAATCATACGCTCGCTTTTCAATAACGAAACAAGCTTCTACGGTTTTTGTATTACAGTGAGGCTAAAACTCGATTTTTTGTTCCATTTGAAGTATATTAAGTTGTAGAAATTAAAAAGGGCATAAAAAATTGAATTTCAATTAATTATACCCATAATTCATTGCAAAAGGTTA
>NZ_CANLRP010000063.1 GCF_947493425.1 uncultured Microscilla sp.
GTTACCTGCCCTTTTACCTGGTAGTTTACAGGCTCGGTCGCCAGTCGAGCATCCAATACGGAATAGTCGTAGGCAGTGCTTCCATTTTTCCAGGCATAATTGTCATAATAAGTCACCGAGTGAACATCCAGGTCAGCATTCGGAAAACTTACATTGGTATAACCGTGGGTGCCCGCCAGGTCAAATGTTTCGTGGCTGGCGTATCCAGGGTTGCCAAAATTAGCTTCTAAAGTATTTTGTAGCGCCAAACGGGTTTGGTCGCTGGTGTACACGCCCGTCATTACGGGGCGGTTGAGCTGGTCATACTTGGTAAAGCTCCACTTGCCCAGGTTGCGTTGGTTGGCATCTTGCGAAAGCACCAAACGGTCGCGTTTGTCGTACACCATCATTACTTTGCCTGCACCAGGCACTTCTTTGCTGATGAGGCGCCCACGGGCATCGTAATAATAACGGTACCAAAGTTTGTCGAGCTGGGCATCAACCGCGGCAAAATCCCAATTGGCGTCGTCCAGTGCTTTTACTGCCGCTGGAGGCAATACATAGCTCAACTGACCAAAGTCGTTGTACACATAATAAGTTTGTGCCCAGGTATGGGCGTCTACTTTGGCACGTTTGAGCACCACTTGTCCGGCCTTGTTTTTAAACTCTTCGGTTTGCTTGCCATCTTCGTCGGTCACCCTTACCCGGCTGAGCTGCCCGGCGGCATAAAAACCCGTGGCAGTAGGTTTGTTTTGGTCGCTTGCCACAATCTCAAAGCTAATGGTGGGGTCATTGTTTCCAATGCTAAAGCCCTCGCTGAGTATGATCTTTTGCCCCGCCCGGTGCAAGGTATGGGGGCTGGGGCTACTTAGCATCACCTCGTCTTTGGGTTTCGTCAGCTCCGCATTTGCGGCTATGTTGTTTACCTCAAATCGCCGTATTTTTTCCAGCGCAGTCGTACCAGCCTGCTCAGGGTCAGGGTTGGTCCACAGGTCAGTCGTGACTCCTTTGCCTGCGCCTCCCCAACTATTGCCAGGAGCCAGCATTTGCAACACTCGGCCACGGGCAGCGTTTTCTACTTTTTGCTCACTGTAGGGGTGAGCAGTATGGGCAATGTGGGGCGTGTTTTGATAAAACGAAAACAGTTCGTTCAATACATTAGGCCTTACATTGCCTGGTTGCGCGTTTTGAGCAGTATAAGGCAGCAAACCTTTGGTAGTGCGGCTCAGCTCATCGTATACCACTCCTTGCACTACATCGCGCTTATTGGGCGAATACTGTACTTGTACCGCCTGAACAGATCTGCCCAACCCATCGAAGTAGTGTACAGTGGCCAGCTTCTGCCCCTGGAGCACCGACAAAGCCGTTACCTCGTTTGCTTGGGTTATCCCAGGCACCCTTATTACTTCTTCTTGCCATTGATTGAGTTTATGGGTAGGCGTGTTTACCTCACCAGTAACCACCTTCGCCACCTCATAACTCGCCCCTTGGTATCCAATGCGTAGTTTGTAGGTGCCAGGGACAGTTGTTTGATAAGAGGGTTGGGTGGCTCCACTGATTGGTAAATCATCTTTAAACCATTGGTAAGAGTCGTAGATAGATGCCACCCATAAAGTATGCAAAATACTGCCCTCACTTTGGTACCGCCAGGAAGCGTTCAATACGGGGAGAGGCATCACTTTTATTTGAACAATGGCAGGAGGACTCACACAACCTTTAGCATTGACTCCTCGCACTTCTATATTTTTATCTCCCGACACATAGTCAAGGGCCAAATGCCTGGCCTTGATGACCGCCGGATACCCCGCCCATTGATAACTTATCAAGTCGGGATGATTATTTAGCGACACAGTGACAGGGCCAGGTCCAAAGCGGACAAACATCGATTGACTAGGCACTGGCACAGCAGGAGTAGTGTCTACCTCAATGCTGGTAGCCGCACTATACAACAAACTACACCCTTGGTAGTCTTGGTGTTCGGCTCCCACCCGGTACCAATAAGTAGTGCCTGCGTTCAATCCATTGGCTACTACCGACAAAGTGGCTGTAGTAGCAGAAATATCGGTCCAGGTTTGGCCGTTATCGGCAGATTGTTGCCACTTTACCACTCGGTAAGCTGGGTTATTATAAAAGCTAAAAGACAAACGTGCCTCATCTGACGATCCCGCGCATAACCTATCAACGGAGCTGTTTACAGTGCCTGCATCTATAGCCGCAGGGGGCGATAAGCGAGTAGCAACAGTTGCCACAGCGCTGTATACAGGGTTGCACCCCATATAGGTTTTATGGGTGGCTACCAGCCTATAGCTATAAAGAATACCAGCGTTTAAACTCGCGGGGTTTACGCTCAATACTGCAGAAGTATGCGCTATATCAGTCCAGCTTTGCCCACTGTTCGGCGAGCGTTGCCACTTGACTATAGCAAAATCATTGGTATTTACGGTGCCAGTGAGCACAAAATGCTCAGCCGCCCCAGTGCATAGTTCGGCCACTGAACTTGATATGGTGCCTGCGCTTAAAAAGTTGTAAGACTCAATAGTAGCCACTGGGGTAGTAGCGGTGTAGTTACAAGCAGTATACTTTACTTCGGCAAACACTTGGGTATACTCGCCCGCCACAAACGAACAACTTGCCCCTGATGCAATGGTCACATAGCTCTCCGGAATGTCTATAGCCTTGGCTTTCCAAACAATGCTCAAGCTATTGTTGAGGCTGGCGTTGCTATAGCCGTAGTTTTGCAAAGTAAGGTGTACATTGGCATACGAGCAAAACTTCCCGCTTCCCAAGCCTTGGATGGTTCCAGCAGCCGGAGCCCCCGCGTTATTGACTGTCACCAGGCTACGATTGGTCGCATAGACTCCCACTCCTACCCCATTGATCGCCCGAAAATAGGTATTTTGGGTAAGCCCACTAAAATGATAGCGAAACGACATGTCGGTGGGGTGTATGTCGAATAGAACTTCTCCCAAAGCAGGGTTGATTTGGGTCCAATGGACTCCATTGGTGCTTTTTTGAAGGTAAACAAATCCACTGCCCGGAAATGTCTTATGTATATTTACGGTCACTGTACCTGTGGCGCTTCCGCAAGAAGAGGTAACTCTAGTGGATAAACTAAAGCTACTATGGCTGTTTTGCCCATACACTTGCGCTTGGGTCAGTAGTAAACAAGCGGTTATGATGAGGTAATTGATTAACTGACGTTTCATTGTCTGATCGTTAAGTAATTTATAGATTAATCTTGTTGGTAGGTATAGGTGTATTTTTTAATAATATTTTGTTCGTGGTCTTTGACTAGGGTTAGCCTGCCCCAGGCATCGTATACATAATGTATAGCACGCCCGTTGGCATCGGTACCTGAGGTCATACCATATATAGGGTGGTAAGTATAGGTATACATCTGGGCGTCTTCAGGGTACATTCTTACTTCATCTATCAGATGAGTGGTATTTACCAACGTCGGGTTGGTGTTGGGGTCGTAGCTCAGTTTTTTTTGCCTAAACACCCACTTGCCATTTACGCGCTCCCAGTAAGTCAATAAATAGTTGCCCGCTGCTGGTTTTTGCCCCACCGGAATTCTATAGCTCCCTTGCCAGCTTTTATTGCCAGTATACGCCTGAGTAGCTACCAGGTGAGAAGAGGGCTCTAGGTCTTCGAAACTGGTATGAAAAATTTGTTGGGGCAAGGCATTGATTGCCCTCGCAATTGGGTAGTGGTGGTGGTAACCCCACAAATAAGCTATGCTAAGGTCATTGTTTTTTTGCTGCAAGTGGATGTTGCCTTCGCTGTCAAACCCAAAAGTAGCCGCCAGTTTATAATGACTGTCGCTTAATAATGTGTTATACAATGGCCCGGTTTGGGTGGCTTGGTTGAGGCTGGTCAATGCCTCATTGGTTTCAAGGCTGTACACTTTTTTGGGTTGTAAAACAAGCGGATCAATTGCAATCACCTTGCCGCTCAATAGTGTTTGAACTCCCGCCTTTTCTTGCCATACTTGTTCTTCAAGCACTACCGCCAATATGTGTTTATCTACCAAAAAACCCGCAATGGCATGGGTATAGTCTTCTGGGTATTTTTTTCGGTGAATGAGTTTTTCACCTTCCGAGTTCACGCTTATTACCTCGTTAGGGTAGCGATGTATACTGCTATAGCTTGTATGGGTGGTATTGATCATGACCTGATTGCGATCGTCGTAGCTTTTTTCGGTGACTTGAGTCAAGTACCGCCAACGCATAGGCAGGGTATACGACTCGCGAAAGTAATCTTTCAAATTATTACCGCCCAGGTTACACTGGTTGGTGCTCAGCACCCTGATTATAATGGCCCAAAATGTACGATCTGTCACCTCTTGGTATTGGTACGCCACCTCGTTGACCAAGCGAAAAGTATTGGTAGCGGGCATAAAAGCCAGCTGTTTTTGCTCCTTGACTGTCACATTGTTAAAATCTTCCTGGTTGGGTATTTCATAGTAGGTAATATTTTTACCACCTGCCCCGTTGTCGCCTATCAACTCGGTTACCTTGGTATATACCAGGGCATAATGGCTATAAGGCGAGAAGTACCTAAAGTCTTGGGGGCTGGTGCCTATATAGGTATAATTACAGGTAATACAGTCATAATCGCTTATATTGGTAGGGTTACTGCCTTTTGCCTCTAGGACAGAAACCTCCACGTTGCTTGCATAATTTTGCGTGGGTATTTGCAACACTCCCCCCTCATACAAATAAGTTTGAACTTTGGCTGGGGTGGTTTTCAAACGATCGTAAGCCGTAATTCTTTTTATCCTTAGCCCCGGCCCCGTTTTTCTGGTAATTACCTTATAATCATAGCTTTTATAATTTACACTGGCCACTATGTCGTCCCCCCCTTCGGCGTTTACCACCAAGGTATAATTGCCCGCAGGCAATTCTTTTTGCATCGTGCCTGTAATTCCTTGCTCTGCCTGCGCATTGTATGTAGTGTAGATGTACCAGATTACCTCACCCTGTGCATTCTTTAGCTCAATATCGTTTATATTGTCTTTTAGACCTGAGGTAGCTCTGTACCTTTTGACATTATGCTGCAAAGTAACCACTTGTTGATAGTCGATCGTAAGCGAAACACTACGTGTGGTAAGATTGACATTACTTACCGGGGGAGCTACAGAGGCTGACGCCTGTTGGTTTTTGAGTGCTACCGAGTTACTTGGTATATTTTCATAATGATTTTGTTCATACTCAAATACCGTGTGACCACCTGTGGGGTAAATCATTTTCTTGAGCACTGTGGTGCGGGTAGCTTCAAAGTCAGGGTTCCGGTTGGCGTTGCCATAAGGCTGCCCAGAAGTCAATTTGGGAATGAGGGTGGTATTTTGGGCACCATTGTAAAACCCCCAGTGGTCTTGTGATTTACTGGCTCGATCAGGCACGGGCAATTCTTCATGGTATTCAAACACATAAGAAGGCTTGGGCTGTAGATTTTTGTCATACGCTGTCACTTTATTTAGTTTTAGATGCACATTGTTGCCAAAATACCCTTGCTCTAATTGTATGGTTTTTATCGGATGATTTAAGTCTTGCTTGTCATACACCTCAATCGTTTTTAACGCTTTTCTGTTGGCCACATCCAACCTTACCTGGCTATCTGTCTTAAAAACAACTTTCATTAGGCTACTTTCTATGGCAGCCAGCTCTTGTCCATTGATATTGGTTTCGCTTGGAGTATGTACAGACGCATTATTTTTACTGCAAGCTCCCAAGGCATATCGATAAGACGCTATGCTTTTACTAATGGTGGTTGCCACGGCATTATAGCGTAGCGTAATGGTGTCTTTCTTATTGGCTGAAATAACTTGTGTGAGGTGCCACGAAGAGATATAGTCACTGGTGTTGATGTTGGGTATATTGCCAAAAATATGGTTTACCCGCTCCGCCGCGTCAAAAGTATAGGTGGTGCCATCTTCTCCAATAATGGTAAATAAATTGCTTCCCGAAAAATGGGTAACTTTCAAACGACTATGCGAAAAAAAGTAGGCTTTGTTTTGGTATAAAATAAAACGACCACTCTGCCCCAAAAAATTAAAAGTATATACATCAGGCGCCCCATCCTGAAAGCCTTGATCTATCTTACCAAAAAACTCTTGCGTAATTGTATTTTGAATATCTGCAACCTGATCGTAGCGTGTCATCCCACTTTTCTCATCTACTTCTCCTCTTACTACACGAGTGATCATACCACCCGCACTCAAATTCCATCCTAACCCCACTCGTCCAGACTGACCCTCGACTTGCAATCCTTTATGGTGATAACTTAATGATACAGGCAAGGTCAATGTTTTCCCTCTGACATTTACTATGGGCACTGCTACACCAGGGGTACCTGTATAAGCACTTACCGGAACATCTACATATTTACCAAAGCCACTTGCTTCGGCAGATGCAGGTATCAAGCTTTGAATGTTTGCATTGCTTGTTTGCCCCCTTACAGGTTTTATACAGCACAGGTTTACACAAAAAAAAGCGAATAACAGTAATACAGTATTTTTTCTCATCAATTTTTTATCTAATAGTTTAATCATTCCTAAAGCCTACATTTTCTCGCTCAATCCACTAGAGAAAGCCTCCTCCTTATTACATACCAACTTTTATCCTTCACTTTGGAAGTTTTTTCAAAAAAGTATCGTTTTATCCCTTTTTCTCCAGTAAAAAACCCCAATCATTGAAATGAGTGGGGTTTTTATGTGCATACTTGGGCTACGCTCTGCTTTCTTTTTTCAAATAAATTGCCCACTATAGTCTCCCTGGGCAAAAATATGCATTAACGATTAACCAAAAGGCAACATACATGACAGACAAAAAAAAGCCCGAAAAAATCGGGCAACTCTATGATTTAAAATCTTTGAAAAACTGCTATGCTTCACGCAACCAAATGGTTTTGTTGGTTTTGTCAAGCCACTGTCGGGCTTCTTCAAACTTGTCAAACAACTGAATGGTAAACTCGGCTTGCTGGGCTACATAACGCTTCACCGCGATTTGCCCAAATATGCTCTCAGGCATTACTATTGCCAGGTGAGTAAGCCCGGCTTTGGCGAGTGTTCTGTTCCATTCGTTGTGCATCCAGTCTTGATCGTCTGCCTTGAAAGCCGACATTTTGCCAAAATTGATGATCCAACCCAATTGATCCAGTTCTCTGCTTTTTTGGGCATATAGCATCAAACCATCTTCAAACTCCTTACGAAACGATTGCCCTATCATAGGTTTTTTGATAAAAGTAATCAGGGCAGGAATCGTAGTATCAAGCGTAATACTTGTATACTTATTGTCTTTTAAAGTCATCATTGTGGTATTATTATGTGGATAATATGTTATGGTTTTAGGATACCCTCAGGTTATTTGCTTGTGGTTGTTTGCTAGTACATTTACCTACCAAACGCATAGTTAAATTTACCTTATGCATTTTTCACGCCTAAAGTTACCAAAAAGCGGGGAAGCAAAGAAAAATATACAAAAAAAAACGCCTCTTAAAGAGGCGTCCTTTTCTATATTCAAAAATTTATTTAATTGTGTATTTATTCATAAGCAAATGTTCAGTCATCCGTCATTGTTAGTCAATCAAATACCTTACGCCCAACGAAAAGGTACGTCCTACGGTATAGTTATTTACTATGTGTTGGGCATCTTTAAAGTTGATAAGAAACTTATACTCAGGGTTTAACAAGTTACGTGCCTTCAAAGTAAGTTTCCATCTTTCGCCAAGCGACTTACCCACAGTAAGATCAAGTACCGGACGAGGTTGTTCGTATACATCGGGTACACCATTGCGAGATACAATGGCCATACGCTCTCCAAAAATATTGAAGTTTAAGCTGGCAGACCATCCACTGTTTATATTGTTGTAGTTAAGGTTGGCATTGATCAAAAAGGGAGATTGTGCAAACAAAGGACGTGTGCCGTCTTGGGCAAGCTCGGTTACTCTGTTTACATCGTTGGCTCTGATTTGGCTCAACTCCTGGGCTTCAATATTAAGCGCAGACACAATAAATGAGGCATTGGCGCCAATTGTAAAGTCTTTCAAACCAATGAATCCAAGTTTTTTGCGTAATTCAACCTCTGCACCAAACAACTGCGCATCTTCCTGGTTTACCCAGGTTACTTGTTGGTTAGGTGTAAACGCACTAAACGCGGTAGCTATTGGGTTTTTGATGTTCTTGAAAAAAGCACTTACTGTAATGATCTCTCCTGGGGTGGGGTACATTTCCCAACGCAAGTCTACATTGTCAATCAACGAACGCTTAAGGTTGGGGTTACCTACATATATCAACCCTCCAAAGGCATCAAAGCTGTCAAAAGGAGCCAACTCACGGAACACAGGACGTGCCAGGGTACGACCATAAGCCAGGCGCAAGTTCATATTTTCGGTCAAACTGTATGTAAGGTTAATGGCAGGCAATATATCATTGTTTTCCAACAAACCTTTGACAAGCGATGCGTCATTGCTAATCACAGAGATATCTGTTCGCTCAAAACGAACTCCAGCCAACACCCTGAACTTGGGGCTGAGTTTGGTATCAGCCATAATATAGGCACCAAAAATATTTTCTTTGCCATTATACACATCACGGTCTTGCGAACCATTCTGGATACGCGTACCAGGTACTTCTACGTAAGTGTTAAAATCAAACCCACCATCGGCATCCGCGGCAAAGTCGGTACGGTTAGATGCATACGCAAAAATAGTTTGGCTAAAGTCTCTGTTTTTGCTCACATAGGCTACTCCGGTTTTTAGTTTACCTTTGTTTTCTCCCAACTTGAAAGGAATCGTCAGGTTAAGCTTGTTGTCCCAGTTGGTTTGGGTCAAATCGCGGTAAAAACGACGAGGAGCTGCATTAGAGCGCACTACAATACTGCCGTTAGGCTCGTTTTCGTAGCTAAAGAAACGCAAGTCGGGCTGGTTCAAACGAGACACGGTAAAAGAAGTGATCCAGTCTAATTTAATGTTATTAACCCCTTCGCCAAAAGCGTGCTCCCCTTTTAGCTGAGCCGAAGACAATGAACGACTTAGGAAGTCTAATGCAATACTGTTAAATGTATTGGCAGGGTCCAGGTCTTGGTACTTACCTTGCTGCACCCGCGTTTCAGTTTTACCACTTTGGTTGTGCATCAGGTTCAAACCTACCTTACTTTTGTCAGTTATTTTATAAGAAGTATTCAATACAGCACCCCAAAGCACATTTTCAGTGCCTACATTGTTTCTTACAGTATATTCAGGGTTCAAAGAGTTGATCAAAGAAGCATCGCTATTGAGGCTAAAACGACCTAATCTGGCTTTTTCGCCAAACTCACCTATTTTGCCATTGTCGTAATACTGGTTGGTTTTGCGGTAAGAAAGGGCTGCTATAAAACCCAATGGTCGGCCTGCCACTGTGTATTGGTTACCCACCGATACTGAATAGCTTTGATTTAAGAAAGGGCTCTTGGTAACAGGTGTAATATCTTTAGAGAAATTCTCTTTGCCAGGCAAGGCATCTTCGCGACTGACAGGCAATTGACGCCCACCATCATCAAAGCCCAGGTAGTCCATGCTACCACCGTTATAAGAAAGGAAGTCAGAGTTGAACGTTGCCTGATCGTTGAAACCTAAACTGGCGTTTACCTGAAATGTGAAGCGATCGGGAAAGTCTTTGGTAGTAATGTTGATATAACCACCCGTAAAGTTACCAGGCAAATCAGGCGAAAAAGTCTTCAAAATCACCATATTATCAATCATATTGCTCGGAAACAAGTCCATTTGCACCGAGTTGCGGTTGGGGTCAAGCCCTGGAATGTCGGCACCGTTCAAAGTAGTTTTAGTGTAGCGATCGCCTAGGCCACGCACATATACATACTTGCCACCTTCAACCGATACTCCAGTTACCCGCTTGATGGCACCTGCAGCATTGCTATCGCCGGCTCTTGAAATCGCCTGCGCCGAAATACCGTCTTGTACCAGTGCCGATTTTCTTTGCATGGTGAGCAGAGCAATTTCTGCTTTTTTCTCTATGCGTGCTGTTACTACTACGGTTTCCAGCACTTTGGCATCAGAACCTAGCTTTACATCTTGTATGGTTACCTGTCCGGCTTTTACTTCAATGTCTTTTACTTCTTTGTTTTGATAAGATACATACTGTACCAATAAAGTATATTTTCCGGCTGCCAAGTCCCCAATTGTATACTTGCCATCAATGTCGGTAGGGGCACCATTGGTGGTTCCTTTGATTACTACAGTAGCGCCAATAAGTGCTTCCCCTGTTTTGGCGTCTGTTACAGTACCTCTAATGGTACCAGTCTGAGCGAAGACGCTGGCACCCAATAAGATGCCGATAAATGTAAGTAAAATACGTTGCATGAGTATTAATGATGTTTTAAATAAACTTTTGAATATGATGGTAAATATTGTTCGATATGAAATCAGTTAAAAATTAACCCAAAATGTTGAATGAAAATAAAAAGAACGGATCACTAAGTATCCGTTCTTGAGGTTATAAATGTATAGATGATTACTGTACAAGGTTTTGAGCCGCAAGTGCAGTCCAGGTGTTGTACCAAGGAGTTTGACCAGCAGCAAAAGCACCACGGTAAGCCGCAGCAGTAGGAGCACCAGCACTCACAGTTGTGTTGTTGGTAGCAGGTACTACATTGGCACGAGTGATCGCATTTGCTTCATAAGTATTGCCAGCAGTGGCAAAGTAGCTGTTCAAAGAAGCAACAAAAGCGTTACGATCAGCCTCAGCAGGGTATTTGTCGGCAACAATTACATCGTTGTCGTCTTTTACATAATTAGGTACCAATAGTTTATCAGCAGTAGTACCCGCAGTAACGTTACTGAAAGTGTTGTTTTCTAACAAAAGATCCTTCGCATCAAAACGTTTTTTGCTGCTTTCGCCATCTTTGATGTACTCAATGTCAACACCTTTGTCCCAGTTGAAGAAAATACTGTTATAGTATTTACCACCAGCGTTGTCACGGAAAGTCAAAGCTCTTTTACTACCGTTACCTACATAAGTTATATTGTAAAATTTAGGAGTGGCATAAGGAGTTCCATCTTCAGGAGAAGTACCACCATCGTGCTCACCGCCACGGTCACCAGCCGCCGCTGCCTGATAAATCAAGAAGAATTGGTTGTTTTCACCACGGTATCCTTCATCGTAGTCAATGTTATCGTCACCACAGTGCGACACTACAGCGTGCGTAACGCTTACAGTACCACCAAAAAACTCAATACCATCATCTTGGTTAGCAAATACCTCTACATAGTCAATGGTAGTTCCAGAACCAACCCCACCAAGAGTTAAACCGTTGATTTCGTTGTTGGCACCAATGTTAGTACCTCCGTGACGGATAGATACATATTTTAAAGTACCAGAGTTGTCAGCATCTACAGCACCTCCGTACAAACCGCGAGTTTCGGTATCAGGAATACCCTCTACTGCAGACTGTCCCTGTCCAGAGTTCAAGCCAGCTTTACCCAAAACTATTAAACCACCCCAAAGGCCGTTTTGAGTACCTAAAGAACCGTCTAATTTGTCAGACTCAGCAGTGAATATAATAGGCTCGGTTGCTGTACCTACTGCCTGAATTTTACCACCACGTGCCACAACCAATGCACTGGCATTGGCAGCTTCGCCTGGCTTACCTTTAATTACTGTACCTGCTTCAATAGTGAGGGTTTGTCCATCGTTTACAAACACCAAACCATCCAAAATATATACTTTATCTTTGGTCCATGTGGTAGTACCTGTGCCTTCGCCCTGATCTTTGTAAGTAACAGAAGCCCGGCTGGTAGCTGCATCTGTACCTTCTGTTATTAAAGTAGCAGTCGGATTTGTTGGGGTTGTTTCATCTTTCTTACAAGAAGAAAAAACAAACGCCATCATAGATAAGAATAGTGTACTGTATAGTAGCTTTCTCATTTGATTAAATGTTTTTAATATTTTTTGTTTTTGATGCCGCAAATGTCAGTAATTAATATTAACCGTAGATGAAAGCCTTGTTATCAAATGTTAAATATTAACAGGCTTTACCAAAGATAATTTGGCGCTAACTACCTGATAATCAGCATTGCATTTTTTATGATAAATAAATTAATTAAATGATTTATAAGATTTATTTAATGAAAACTTAATATTAGAAAAGCCTTTTTTTATCACTTCACTCCACTGTTATTGTACAATTTAAAGTTGATCGATTTGCTCAAATAAGGAATTGAATGTATGATTTAAAGGGGAAATTCATTTTTAAGTAATACTAAAATATTGTAAATGAGCTACTTGTTAAACAAGGTGCTTTATAAATGAGCTTGGTTTAGACGTGCTAAATATGCAACTAATACAGGTCAAGTAAAAAGTCAGGCGATAAACATACAGCTAAGCCAATGTTAGAGTACTTTTAAGTTTTGCGCTCAGGTGGCCATATCAGGCATTTTTTAGTTTATCAAGCAGTGTATTTTCATTATACCCTCACAAAACAGTGGGTTTTATCACATCTATTCCAGCGTAGCGACCTCAATTACTCCTTGGTTTTACCAAAAAAAATAAGTGAGTCATAGAACAATCAAGCTTTACTGGCTAGTTTTGTAGTGGCATAAACACAACTTCAAACATAAACCCCCAACCTATGGAATATAAAAATACGGCAGACTTTGCCCGGCAACAAGACCAACAAGACCCTTTACGTAAGTTTCGTGATCAGTTTCATTTACCTGCGAAGCTTCACCAAGACGTTATTTATTTTTGTGGCAACTCGCTGGGGCTACAGCCCAAAAACCTAAGGGCACAAGTAGAAAAAGAGCTACAGAAATGGCAAGACCTTGCCGTAGAAGGTCATTTTTTGGGCGACCACCCCTGGATGGACTACCACAAGGCGCTCAAGCAACCTATGACAGATATTTTTGGGGCAAAACCAAATGAGCTTACGGTTATGAATAGCCTCACAGTAAACCTACATTTATTAATGGCTACCTTCTATCGCCCTACTGCCACCCGCTATAAAATAGTAATGGAAGCAGGTGCATTTCCGTCTGATCAATACGCCATGGAATCGCAGGCGAAAATACATGGTTTTGCCTATGACGATGCGGTAGTAGAAGTAAGCCCACGCAAAGGCGAACATACATTGCGTACCGAAGATATTGTACAAACCATTGAAAACCTGGGCGAATCGGTGGCGTTGGTCATGTTTAGTGGAGTAAATTATTACACCGGACAAGTGTTTGACATGGACACTATTACCAAGGCAGGGCACAAAGTGGGTGCTTATGTGGGATTCGACCTGGCCCATGCTGCAGGTAATGTAGCCTTGCACCTACACGATTGGAACATTGATTTTGCGGTGTGGTGTACTTATAAATATTTAAACTCAAGCCCTGGTGGAATTTCAGGGGTGTTTATCCATGAAAAAAATGCTACTGACACTTCATTGCCCCGCCTTGCGGGTTGGTGGGGACACAACGAAGATGAGCGGTTTTTGATGAAAAAAGGCTTTGAGGCAATGCCCAATGTAGATGGTTGGCAGCTAAGTAATGCACAAGTGTTGCTACAGGCAGCTCACCTGGCTTCGCTTCAACTGTTTGCCCAGGCGGGTATGCCTCAGCTTACTGCCAAAAGTAAAAAACTGACGGGCTACCTTGAGTTCGTGATTCGTGAAGTGTGTCAAAACAGCCACTACCCTATAGAAATTATCACCCCAACAGAAGCACGGGGGTGTCAGTTGTCGTTGTTGGTACCCCAAGAAGGAAAGAAACTGTTTGATTATTTGCACACCCACGGAGTAGTGGGCGATTGGCGTGAACCTAATAGCATACGCATAGCCCCAGTGCCTTTGTATAACTCGTTTGAAGATGTATACAGGTTTGGGCAAATACTAAAAAACGGCATCCAACAAGGATAAATATATATAGGGGCTGTTTTGAATACCTGGCAGTTTTTTAGAAACCCGTCAGGTATCACTAAACCTATAATTGAAAACCGTACACTTTTTTATCTCAGGTGTTTCTTGATTTTTTTTGATAATTTTGCAACATAAAAACGGGGGTTAATCTACCTAGGTGTAAGGTAAAGCTTAGTTTCGTGCACCTCAGGCATCCGTTCATTTCCCCGAAGGCAAGTTCGGGATCACGGATTTTCTTTAGCTAAAAAAACGAACCAAAACCGATAGCTGCAGCTACGCTGCGCTGAGCTCTGCCAAAGGCTAAAAAGCCACCGCTGTAGTTTGTATGGCTAAAATTTACTGCATTACGCCTAAACAGCTCAAACACTCCTTCGTAACCTCAGTCGGTGATCTGTTTTTAACGGCTTCATTCCGTAAATTTTTTAACACCAACAAACTAAGGAATGGTGAGAAATTAAATTACCATTCTTGAGGTAGAGGTTTTGTTTTGAGACGAGGCTATTTTTTGCGCCCATAGCAGCGCTACGGGCAATAAAAATAACGAAGTATCAAGGCGAAAAATCACCCCTCAGAGTGTAAATTTATTTTTGAACAATTCCTAAGGCGGAAAGAAAGACCTTGTTATTCAAGCACTTTTAAAACTGATAAAGTTAACTTCTAAGGAACGATGCAAAAATAAAGTTCTATAGTTTAAGGAAATATTTTTTGGTCAGGCGAGGCCAAAAAACGCGGCATAGCCATAGCTATGGCAAGTTTTTTTAACGAAGCATGTCTAAAAAAGATGAGGTTAAGAATGTAAATTTATTTTGACACCGTTCCTAAGCAAATATTAATAGCTAAAAATTAGTGTACGGTTTCAAAAACCTATAATAAGACAGCTTCCATCATCAAATCATAAAGAATAAAAAAATGGATACATTGATTGGTCAGAACTTAAGTCAGGCAAGCACACTGCTTACACAAGGAAAACTGGTGGCCATACCCACCGAAACTGTGTATGGCCTGGCAGCCAATGCCTTTGACGAACAAGCAGTGACTCGTATATTTGAAGCAAAGAACCGCCCCACCTTCGACCCTTTGATTGTGCACACCTACAGTATAGAACAGGTGCGGCAGTTTACCAAAAATATTCCTGAAAAGGCAAAAAAGCTGGCAGAACAGTTCTGGCCTGGTTCGCTGACTATTCTGCTGGAAAAAAATGACTTGATCCCCGACTTGGTTACCGCAGGCTTGTCTACAGTAGCGGTGCGTATTCCTAACCACCCTTTGACTCTTGAGTTACTCAAACAACTTGATTTTCCATTGGCGGCACCCAGCGCCAACCCTTTTGGCTACATTAGCCCTACTACGGCATTGCATGTAGAAGCCCAACTCAAAAACAAAGTGAGCTACATTATAGATGGGGGCCCTTGTCAGGTGGGTATTGAGTCTACTATAGTAGAAGTAAAAAACAACCAAACTACAGTGTATCGTTTGGGAGGCATCAGTGTAGAAAGCATAGAAGCTGCCACGGGCAAAGTAGAAGAGGTAAGGCATTCTTCGTCAAACCCCAAGGCATCGGGCATGCTCAAGAGTCATTATGCTCCCCAAAAAAAAATGATTATTGGAGATATTGCGGCGTTGTTGTCCCAATACCCTTGTGATAAGGTGGGTATTTTGTCTTTTAGAAAAGCTTATGAACAAGTTTCCCAACAACAACAAGTGGTATTATCGCCTGAGGGCGAACTGGCAAAAGCAGCGCAAGGGTTATTTGCCGGCATGCGTTACTTAGACAACCAACCTGTAGAAATTATATTGGCTGAGCTTATGCCCGAAAAAGGCTTGGGTAGGGCAATCAATGACCGGATAAGAAGGGCTGCCGCCACCGAAAGCTAGTGCAGGAGTAATTTGGTGAGTTTATAAGTAAAGTTATATTTTTTTCTTACAAAGGTATTGTTATTAAAAAAGATATTTCTCTTAACAATATTTTAACAAACAAATACTTAAACAGGCTAATTAATCAGTATTTTTTAGAATTTAATACGGTTTTTTAACCATAAAAAAGAATATTACATATACAAAATCACATCAAACACCTAAAAAATTCTTAGTAACTGAAACTTTATTTTAAAAAAGTAGTATATAACTTTAAACATTTAGAATATAAAAAATACTCAAAGGGTGTGAAGTTGAACAATGGGATCAGATATTCTAAATACTTGAAAAAGACAAAAAACATTAATAAGTGTAATATAATTTGGTGAATTGGTGTACTAAATATTTAGTACATCAATTTTTTTTTTACCCCCTCTCCTACTCCCCACCTACAGTCTTTATTTGACATTACCAAACTTCATTCATTACCACTGGTGTTTGTGCTGCTGCGCTGTTTTTTTGTACAAAACTTTTTTTGATAATTTGAAATCATACACTAATTTTTGGCTATTAATATTTGCATAGAAGTTAATTTTATCAGCTTTAAAAGTGCTTGGATAACAAGGTCTGTTCGCATTAGCGTCAACTTAACTTTTTAGTTGAAGGGTTTAAATCACTGATAAACAACACCTTCAATTAAAAATAAACCCCTTTTAAAGTTACTTGATCTTGATGCGTTAGGAATACACGCGGGACGCGTGCGCCAGCCGTGAAAGCCTCTGAAAAGCTTTAAACAAAGTATTTTAAACACTCAAAAGTTATCTAACGATGAGTGTAAGCAATATTTACAGGGTTTCCTTAATACCCTTAGGTTGACGCCAATGCGAACTTTATTTAAGGGAATAAACGAATATCTGAGGTGCACGAAACTAAGTTTTACCTTACATCTCGGCAGATTAACACCCGTTTTTATGTTGTAAAACTATCCAAAAAATCAAGGAACATCTGATATAAAAAAATGTACAGTTTTCAATTTGATAAAAGGTGTTCTTTACTCATTATTGAATTCCTACTGAATTTTTTGAGTTTTCAAACTACTCATTTTTACAGGGCATGTCATACTATTTTGGTGTAAAAAACCGGGATACGAGCACCCTACTTGTCAAAAAATAAAAAGCCCTGAAAAACAAAAGCTGCTACTTTTCAACTTAAGATAAAAGCCAAGATGAGTTCATTTGGTTAAAAACTACTATATTGTAGATAAAAAGTAAAATAACAGATTTTAAGAGTGGGATTATACTCTATCCAGCTTTTTAAAAGTGTCCTCCTCGCTTTGCTCTCCGAATCAAGTTCGGTTTACAACTCGGAGATCGGGCGAACTTGATTTGGAGGTTGTGTGTTCGCACCAAGCGATCTACATTGGTATCTACGGACTCGTAAACTCGGTTGTAGAGAAACAAATCAGGGCGAAAAATAGTAGGGTAGAGTAGCAGAATTACATTGCTCAAGTAAAATCAAGCAAACCATCTTTAGACAGTAATAATAACAGACATGGACACACTGATAGAGAATGCAGGAAAGTTGCTTGCCAGTGAACAGGCAGAAAACATAGACAAGGCTTTTGAAACATTGCGAAAGCTGGATGTAGCCCATATACCCAAATCATTATACAGTGATTTGTCAGAGCACCCTCTCAAATGTTTTGAATATAATATGATTGAGCCGCTCAAGCACTTGAAAGAACTTGACTTGCAAGGGTCAAAACTAAATGAAGTACCCAAAGCTATAGCTCAGCTTACCAAGCTTCAGTTTTTATACTTGCACGATAACAACATCAATGAGGTGCCTTCCAGTATTGGGTTTTTATCTGATTTGATTTGGTTAGATCTGGAGCGCAACAACCTCAAAGTGCTGCCCGCTGAGATAGGTCGCCTCAAGAATCTGCACAGGCTTAACCTGAGTTTTAATCAACTCAATGTGTTACCAGTAGAAATAGGACAGCTATCGCAGTTGCAAAGTCTTTATCTTGATGGCAATAGGTTTAGCGCCCCCGAAAGGCAAAGGATACAGCAATCGTTGCCCAAAACTGAGATTTACTTTTAGACAATCCTGTTGTCCTGTATAATATTACCCTCTTGAACACTTTCTTGGGGGTTTTTTATTGGGCTCAAGGCAAAAGCTCCTCCAAGAACTGAAACAAACGCCTCCTCAACGCCCGAAAAACCTGCCATGCCTGAGTGCCAGTTCAGGCTTTTTTATCAACATTTTATCAAACAAAACCTGAAAGTTTTAGAGATTTAATCAAGGAAAAATATATTTGTATATACTTGAAGTTAGAAGCCCTAACAAGGTTCTAGCAACTAGGGGCTAGTGCATTGGGGATTAAATAAATTGCCTATTAATTTGGATGAATTTTGTTTTCTGACGAGTCGTGAAAATGGCGGATAGCCATAGCTATCTAACTTTTTCACGAGGAAGTCAGGGGGCAAAAGTCGCCAAAGAATATGTGAGTAACTTAGTACCCAATGCACTAGGCATATCTTGTTCCTTAAGTAGCTACACATTTTCTATCACCTTGAATTTTAGCGATTTATAAAAACCGCAGTTAAACAAGTATATTACTTAATGGGACACCTGCCCTGGTTGTGGGGTACTGGCAGTACCATTCCATACTTAGGAATGGTACCAAAATAAATTTACATTCTTAACCTCATCTTTTGAGGCTATACTTTGTTAAAAAATAGCCGAATAGCGCTGCTATTAGCCGACCATCCCTCAAGCTCGCTCAATATCCACTGGATATTGCCGTGCCGCGTCTAGCAACAAAATATTTTATTAAACTATAGAAATTTATTTTTACACCATTCCTTAAACAATTTTACACCAATGAAAATCTACAAAACGCATTTATACAACCAACCAATGATGAGAACTCTTTTGGTTATGTTGGCAGTAGGAATAATGCTGGTTGCCTGTGGCAAAAAAAACAAGCAGGCAGTAAGCAAAGTACACATTCCTAAAACGGCTTCGGTGGCAGCCGTCATTGATTTGAAACAAATCTCAGAAAAAGCCCCCAACTGGCGAGATGTGTTCAAGGCCGATTTTTTGCAAAAACTTGATGTAGACATAGACAGTAAACAAGTTGCTGATCTTCAGCAGTTGGTCGAAAGGGTGATTAGCTCTATAGATCAAGACGAAAAATTGTCTGTTTTTAACGGGCAAGTGTCGAAAGACCGCAATAAAAATCATTTTGCCCTGACTTTTGTGATCAAAGATGTAGCAGCTTTCGAGAAGGCTTTGACTACTGATAAGGGAATCACTATTGTGAAAAATAAAGACAGCAAGCACGTATTTTTAGATAACAAAACCATTCTCTCGTGGAAAGCAGGCTCTGGCTTATTGGTAGGGTATGAGTTTAAAGTAGCCAATGTGCGCGAAGAGCTGGTGAGCAAGGTGACCGAACTACGCAAAACTACCGCCGCTAATGCCCTGGAAAACAACAACAAAGAGTTTAAAGCCTTATTGGGCGAAAGCCATGACATTGCTATTTGGGCAAACCAACAGGAAACCCGCAACTTTAGCCCTTCGGTGGAGATGTACAGCAAACTATCGCCTACTATAGCCAACCTGATCAATGCCACCAAGTATGGCACTTCTTATATTGATTTTTTGGAGGGTAAAATAGTGATGAATGGTAAGACCATGTTTGATGGTAAGGCTACCGAAAAGTACCAAACCGTGCTAGGGATCAATAATGAGAAAGTAATGAAAAGTTTGCCCGTTAAAAATCCTTTGCTGTTGATGAGCCTGAGTATTAGCATGAAAGACATCAGGAAGATCATGGAAGAAGAAAATGCCTACAACAAGTTTGACGCGGAGGCACTGCAAACATTGCAAGAGCTGGATTTGACGGTAAAAGATGTAGCCGAGATGCTGAGTGGAGACCTGGTGGCTGCGGTAGAAGACCTGGAACTGAACAACTTACAAAAAGCAAGTGCCAAGCTGGTATTGGGCATTGGACTCAATAACCGCAAGGTACTAGAGAAGTTACTGGGCAAATATACAGAGATGGGGCTTTTGCAAAAGCAAGACAACATTTATCGTCCGGTAATACCATTGTTGGGCTTTGACCCTCAGATAATAGTAACAGATGATGCGGTGTTTTTGACTGCTACCGAAGAGTTTAAAGAGGCCATTACCTCAGCCAAGGCAACCAACCTGAATGAAGAAATGCTCAAAAAAACCAAAGAGAGTAACTTTATGCTCTTTTTGCGCCCCAGCGAAATATTGAGTAAAATACCTAAAGAGAATTTCTCGGATGAGTTGCTCGAAGAACTGCTACCAAAAATAGAGTCGGTGATAGTAAATACCCTGCCTGCCAAAAAAGAAGAACTGGAGGGGAATGTAACGGTGTATTTTAAGGACAAAAAAACCAATGCTTTGCAGCAATTACTTGACTTGGCTCCCCAAAAGGTGAATAACTAAGTACAACATTGCCCTATTGATTAAACAGCACCTTTGCGTTACAGGCAAAGGTGCTGTTTTTATGATTTGGTTAGTCAAAAACTGGTTGGTGTTGAGTCATGATTTGTACTTTGGACGTTGTGATAAATACACCTATTCTGCACTGCTTTGTTTGGGATTGGCTTTTCAGAAAAACATCCATTTTTTCAAGCAAGGGTTAGCTAGAGAATACACTACTACCTAAAGCAGGCAAAGGTGGGAAGCTTCTCGCTCCCCACCTTTGCAGTGTTATGATTATGGTTGTTTTTACTGCTTTATTTCAAAAAAACAGTTTCTCACAAATCCACGAAAGTCAAAACACACCTGGGCTCCTCGGTTGTAGGCTACCCGCACGCCGTTAGAGTGTAGCAATTCTGTATCTTTGCCCAAGACTCCTTGTACCACCCCAGGGTAATGGTAAGTAGCCAGTCTCACTTTAGAGTTACCCAAAAACAGGACTTTATCTCCAGGTACGTCCTTTTTGTGAATACGCAACCAGGTATCTTCTGCCAGGGTACCATCATACGCCCCTCCAGTATTGTTCTTAGACGAAGCAACAAACTTGATAAAGCCAGCCTTGAATTTGGCAGCCACATGCCCCACTACATATACGTGAGTGTCTTCTACCATTTGCCCTTCAAGTACCTTACCACGAGCATTCTTTGTAAGGTATTCATTGTTATGAAACTTTACCGTAGTATTCATTCCGGCAGGCACAAGCTCTACAATAGAGTGGCAGGGAGACACCCATCCGTTTTCGTCAAAGCAAAGGTTATCTCCTGCCTGATAGGTTACTCGTCTGCCACTAGGGGCAGTTCCCAGACGTGCGCTTCTACCCAAAACTCCCTGAGTTACTCCTGGGTAGTCGCCACTGGTGGCCATTTCTACCTTGGTATTGTTCATAAACTCCGCCGGATACCCAGGGCCAATCCCTATGCTTCGATTAATGACAAGCGTGGCATTGCCTGCAAGCTTTCCTTCGTAAACCCCCTTACTATCATACTTGCCAAATTCGTGGGTAAATTTAACCAAAGAACCGCTCCTGAAGCGTGCCGGACGACCACAAACGGTCTCAAGGCTGGTTTCCTCTGCCAGGTACCCCTCTGCAATAAACCCGCGATTGTCATATTTTAGAAAGGGGTCATTGAAAAACTTGACATCATAGGAAATTCCGGCAGGTAGAGCATAGATAGTTCGATTCTTTGCCGAGATGTCAGATTTTTGTGTTGTAGGTGTTGTTTGTGGTGTAACTTTTTCCCGATTTTGGCAGGCGAAAATGGTGGCCATCAATCCAATAAAGATGGCTAGTTTTGTGATTTTGTACATTGTTTTTGATTTTTAAAAATTGTTAAGATTAATTGCGAAAGCAGGGCTTTAGTTAGGTAATAAGCCACTTGCTTCCTAAGCGATCAAGTATTTATTGTACAAGTAGAAGCCATCATTTTTTGAGGGTTTTGTTGTGCAGAACCTTCAATAAGTTTGATATAAAAAACAGTGTTTGATGCAAAGCAAAGCATGGCACGCACTTACTTTTGGGTTTTGTAAAATGACGATTTTTTCAGCGCAATTAAAGCGATGCCCTTGAAAAAGGTGATGCTGGAAAAATATCACCTACAGGCCTGATTTTCAGTACAAAACACGCTTTTTTTCTTTGACAACAACTCTCTGTTTTTGCTCACTTATTCATTAATTACCTGATTTGTGCCAAAAGTACATAACTTTTTTATATTAAAAAAACAGGGGCAAATGCGAAACGGGAGATAGTCTGCTTCAGACCGGATAAATAATGCCTGTACCGGGTACAAAGGGAAGGTGGAACCCAGCTACAGGGTCTACCAAATGTGCGCCCCATCTAAGTATTAATTCAAGTTGCAAGTTACAGGTAGCCCCGCAAGCGGGATTTCGCAAGTCCTTAGATACCGATGCATCGGCGCTCAACAAGCTACAAGTTGCTGTTTTTAAAGAACTAAAAATATCCAAGTGCCTGATAGCTAAAGTGTTTTTTTGTTACAAACACAACTTACGTTATTATTTGATAAAAGACGTAGCCCAATCAAAAACATCGTTTTTCACCTCTGGTGTATTACCCATCAAGCGACATAATTCTTAGTTTAAACGCTGTTTTTCAAGGACTCGCTCAGTTGATGACAACACCCCAAGGCCAACAAAACTCAAGAGAAAGCTATGCAGTTGTTTGGTCGTCTCAAAGTTCATTTTTTTACGCAAACGGTAGTGTTTGGTGTGCACACTTTGCTCTGAAATGGCCAGCAAATCGGCAATTTCGGTATTATTGAGATTGAGCTTAATCAACGCACACATACGCAAATCGGTTTTGTTCAACTCTGGAAACTGCTGCTTAAGACTGGTGTAAAAGTCTGGATGTAATTGTTCAAATATGTGGTGAAACCTCTCCCAATCTTTATCTATATTCAAACCAAAGTTTACTAAATTAGCCAATTTGCCTAGTTGCTTTTTGGTGCTCTTAAAGTCACCTTGCTGACGCACCTCATTTACCATTTGCCGGAGCTGCTGAAGCGCCTGGTTTTTTTGTAGCATGTGCAAAGTATGAGCCGTTAGTTGTTGGTTTTGGTTGGCAATGCGTTCTTCCAGCGCTTTTTTCTCTATATTGAGTTTGCTTTCGGTAGCTGCCAAACGTTTATGCATTTCGCGTTTCAACCACTCATTGGTACAGGCAAGGTTTTGGTTAAGTTTTTCCACCTGGTTATTTTTGCCTTGTTTGTATCTATAAAAACCCAACAACAACAACAGCAAGCCCAGTAACACTCCAGTGCCCCCCCATAAAACCTGCCGTTGTCGGCGTTCCTGGTGGCTTTGAACTGTAAATCGGGCTTTTTCCTGGGCTTGTACTCGTCCTATAGAATCTTTCTGGCGTAACAACTGATACTGGGTTTGGGTGGAAGCCATTTTTCGGGTAATTTCCTGATTATCCAGGCTATCTTCCATTTGTTTAAAAACATGGAAACTCTCCAGCGCTTGCTCATAACTTTTGTTGGCCTTGTAAACACTGGCCAATACTTTGTTGCCATTTCTGACTATGTGCGGTAGGTTGAGTTTTTGAGCCAAGGCAAGGGCTTTTTTCAAGTAACTCAAAGCTTGTCGGTTTTGCTGGCTCCTGTGACAGGCCGTTCCAAGCCCCACCAAGGTTTCAGCTATTTTGCTTTGCTCACCTTGAGTTTTTCGAATAGCAAGCGATTTTTCAAAATAAGCAATGGCACGTCCATGCTGTTGAACCGTTAGCGTCAGACTACCCAACTTAAAGTATCCCGTAGCCATTCCTCCCTGACACCTCATCTGCTGGCTTAGCTGAATAAATTTTTGAAAATAGGGCAAGGCCCAGGTTATTTTCCTCTGAGCTTCGTACACATTCCCAAGACTGAGGTAGCTCTCGGCCAACCCTTTCTTATTGTTTAGTTTTTTTTCCAGGTGCAACGATTCCTGGTAATACTCAAGCGCTCGTTGGTAATGTTGTTGGCGTTCGTAAATACCACCCAGGTTGTGATAGCTCTGAGCTGTTCCTGCTTCGCTTCCTATTTGTTGATAGAGATACAACGCTTGTTGGTGATAGGCCAAAGCCTTCGCCTCGTTCCCTTGCCTGCTACTCACCAACCCCAGGTTATTGTAACTATGGGCTACTCCTAGCTGATCAGCATTGCTTTGGGCAATGCTTAATGCTTTTTGATAGTACTTTTTCGCCAGAGGGTACTTTCCCAAACTCGCATACACATTGGCTATATTACCCAGACAAGCTCCCACCAAATGCTCATGACGGCCTTTTTGAGCTATTTGTAAAGCTTGCTGGTAGCGGCCAAGTGCCTTCAGGTACTTACCTTGAGCATGGTACACATTGCCCTCAATATTATAGGCCTGGCTTTGCCCTGGCAGGTAATGGTGCTGGCGGGCAAAAGCCTGCAATTGGTGGCCTATTTGCAAGGCTTGTTGGTAGTGTCCCTTTCCTAAAAAACACCACCCTAAATGATGGCAGGCAGTGGCCTGCCCAGCCACATCCTTGGTTTTGTGAGCCAACGCAATAGCCAGGTTTGCATAATGCATAGTTTTAGCCGAGTCGCAAGCCTGACTGTGAACAGAAGCCAACGTATTGTACAGTTTAATGCGCTGGGCTTTGTCTACCTGATGAGTATGTAATAAATGAGTGAGAGAATCTGTCAGGGATTGAGCCTGGATTGGTAACACATGGGTTAAAAGATACAGGCCAAGCCAAACGAAGGTTATCAAGGGATGGATTTTCATAATAGTTGAGAATTTGACAACAAAACTTACTTGTCCTTAAGATAAACGACTTCGTTGAGGATGCATAAAATGCCTGATGGACAAATAATGGACTTGCCAAAAGTTGTAAGGTCAAAAACTAAAAAAGTTGGTACCTTCATTCAGTACCAACTTTTTTGCCGCCAGGTCTCTGGTTTGTTTTTATTCCTCCAGGGCAAGTCTTTAGACCTTTGATGCCACTACTCCAAGGCGGTTACCTCCAACAATTCGTTTACCCGAACTTCGTTATAGGCCAACAAAGCATCTTCCAGGGCCAGTTGCCAGTCTTGCAAAGCAGGGGTGGCCGAAGGTTCCAAATCTTCCAGAGCCTTGATAATTTTGCCCGTTTGATATACTTGGCAGGTTTTTATGTGGGCTACTATCGGCTCCAACACGGCCAACTCCTTGGAGGTAAAGACAAAAGTAGGTTCAGAAGCTTCAGCTTGAACCAGGTGCGTCGGCTGGCTGGTTGCTAACTCCTCTGCCTCAGGCGTAGCCAGAGGCAAGCAAAACCAAAAAGTACTCCCCTCACCCAATACCGACTCTACACCTATTTCGCCCCCGTGGGCTTCTACCGCCAACTTGCAAAAGGTGAGCCCCAGCCCGGTAGCCCGCATGCGTCCTGATTGTTGAGAGTGCGCCTGAGCAAATTTATCAAAAACCTGGGGTACAAACTCTAGCGCAATGCCTACTCCAGTATCTATAACCAAAACCTTGCAATGGGTATCGGTTGTTTCGGCTTTTATCCAGATTTTCTGGTTTTGGGCCGTATATTTGGTAGCATTGGTCAGCAGGTTTACCAGCACCCGAACCAGCAATGTAGAGTCTACCTCCAGCAAGGCGTTGGGCAAGGCATTGGCCTGTATGGTCTGGTTCTTTTCTTGAGCAATAAAGCTCACTTGCACCACCGCCTCCTTTACCAGGTCACCCAAGGGCGTTACCACTTTCGCAAGAGGCATTTGCTGGTCTTCCATTTTCTGTACTTCCAGAATGTTCATCACTAAGTGGTGCATACGCTTGCCTGAGCGGTTGATGGCCATCAAGTGAGGGTTGCCATTTTCTGCCTCCGAGAGCCCAATAATACTATTGAGGGGGTTTTTGAGGTCGTGTACAATCATGCCCAGCATTTGGTGTTTGAACTGGTCGAGGCTTAGCAACTGAGCATGTGCCAACGCCAGTTTGTGTTTGCTGCGACGCTGGGCGTAATAAAACCCTCCCAGGGCTAGCAGCAACAATCCCAGCAAGCTGCTGCCTATCAAAGTCGCTCGTTGATTGGCTTTTTGGGTATTTATTTCAGCGGTCAAAGCTCTTCGTTCGGCAGTTTGAGCCAACTTGAGCGAATCTTGCTTTTTGCCATAAGTGTATTGGGTTTCCAGTTGGGCTATTTTTTTGATGTTCTTTTTGTTTAACAGACTGTCCGACATGCTTTTGTAAAGCTCAAGGTTTTCGTAGGCCAACTGGTACTTATGGGTAGCCTTGTATACTTTGGCCAGGTACTCGGCGGCGTTTCTTATGGTGACGGGGTTGCCCGTTTTGTGGGCTCCCTGCATGCTCTGGTTCAGGTAGGGCAACGCCTTATGGTATTGTTGCAAGGCGTAATAAGTCATCCCCAAATGTAGCCAAACCTGTACCACCAAGTCTTTTTCCCCCATCTGCTGGTGAAGCACCAATGCTTGTTCAAAATACTGCTTTGCTTTGTCAGGTCGTTTTTGCTTCAATACCAAAGCTCCCAAACCAAAGTAACCCATAGCAGCCCCATTTTTGTTTCCGATTTGCTCACAAAGGGTCACTGCTTTTTCGTACATTTTGCGTGCCTGCCCAAAGTTGTTTTGTTCTTCGTACACTGTAGCTATGTTGTGGTAACTCCTGGCCATGCCCCGTTTATCGCCCAATTGCATTCTGGCCTGAAGCGCGCGCTGATGCATTTTGAGTGCCTGGGGGTAGTCTTCTTGCCTTGTATATACCAGCCCTATGTTGTTGTAAGAGTCCCCCAACCCACGTTTATATCCTAGTTTTTCATAAATTTTTATGGCTTGCTGGTACATCTTAAGCGCCTCAGGATAGTTGCCCTGGTAATAGTGACAAATAACCCCTAAACTATTGTAACTAATGGCTACACCCAGCTCGTCTCCCAGTTGTTCTTCTATCTTAAGCGAATTTTTATACATTTTGAGCGCCTGGGAGTAGTCTCCCTGGTGTTTATAAACAATCCCTATATTATGGTAGCTACTGGCCACCCCCCGCTTATTGCCCAATCGTTTGTATATTTTGAGTGATTTTCGGTAGGTCACAATAGCCTGAGAAAGGTCGCCCAACCGCCAGTAAGCCACGCCAATGCCATTGTAACTACCCGCCATTCCGGGTTTATCATTGAGTTGTTTACTAATGGCAAGCGATTGATGATGTGCTTTTAGTGCATCAGCATAATTGCCCTGGCTCTCGTGCAGCTTACCCAGACCATGCCAGGCTTGAGCTCGTCCTTTTGTATACCCTGTTTTTTGCGCAGTTTGCCTGACTTGCCCAAAGTACTGACGTGCCACAGTAGCGTGCCCTTTGAGCATAGCCACAAGCCCCAATTGATACCAGGCATCGATCATTCCTATGGAGTAATTATTTGCTTGTGCCAAAGCAATGGCTTGTTTTGTATACTGTGCTACTTTGGCCGAGTCGCTTCTGTTGTATTCCTTGGCCAACAGATTATAAATATCTACTTTTTCCTTCGCTGAAACATCTGTGTTAAGTGCTTTTTGCAAAGAATCTACTTTTGCTTTGTTTTGAGCTAGGGTTGAGAATGAGCCAAAGAGCCATAAGCTCAAAAATGCTAGTTTCAGAGAGTCGTACGTATACATTACTTTTTGTTAATTGAGAATGGGTGATATTAATTGACCAAGGTTTCAAGGCGTTCTTATCTATTAGAAGCCTCAGCGATAGATGCTGGTGAGGAAATAAGGTATTGGTTGTTATAAAATGTGTGGTAGGAACCGAAATTGTTATATTTCAATATCGTTAAACAGAAGCAAAAAACCAACACTTAAGTAAAATAAGCACGTATTTTTATTAAAAAACTACCACCAATCGGTGATATACTTAGAACGGTCTGGCTAACTGAAACCGAGCGATTTGATTGTTCCGCCTGATGGCTGATTGCTGGAATTGTTGTCGCTGTGCTCATTGTTAGCGCAAAGCGCTTAATTGTTAGGATGGTTGTCGCTGCACTCATTGTTGCGCCTTACGGCTGATTGTTATTGTTATAATTGTTGTCGCCTGCGGCTCATTGTTAGATTGTTAGGCGAAGCCGTTCTACCGCGCTTCGCCTAACAATTCTTCAACCATCCCAACAATTCTATTATGCTACTTCGATCATTGTTTCGCCTGACGGCTGATTGTTGGGATTGTTGTCGTACCGAGTCCTAATGAACTGCGTTGAACTCACTATGTTCGGTTTCTTGGTTCCAGGAAACACAAGTTGAGATGACAACCCAAAACCCGAAGAGCTGTGTCATCCCGACGCGCAGCGAGGGATCTGCTGGTATTTTTACTACCTTGATACACTTACTTGCATCAGGTACCACAGCTACAAATTCCTCAAATAGTCATCAGTATATGCATCGGTATTCAAGCACCTGGCGGCTGATTGTTAACGCAAAGCATTTAATTGTCAGGATGGTTGTCGCTGCGCTTATTGTTGCGCCTGACGGCTGATTGTTATTGTTATTGCTCCGCTTATTGTTGCGCATAGCGGCTAATTGTTAGTGCAAAACGCTTAATTATTAGAATGGTTGTCGCTGTGCTTATTGTTGCGCCTGACGGCTGATTGTTAGCGCAAAGCGCTTGATTGTTAGGATGGTTGTCGCCTACGGCTCATTGTTAGATTGTTAGGATTGTTGGGCAAAGCCATTCTAACCCGCTTCGCGAACAATTCAACAATCCCAACCATCTTTTTTAAGGCTTCCCCCCGCGCCAAAACAACTCCGTACTGGCGCTCTGCCCGCCGGGGGCAATGACCGACACCAGATAAATGCCATTGCGCAAGCCCTTAAGGTCGAGGCTGTGTGCCGATGCCGATGCCGCCACGCTATCGCCCCGGATGATGTGCCCACCCACATCGGTAACCGCCACCTTTACCGGGGTTTTAGGGCTGATGTTAAACTTTACCTCGGCTTTTTGCCCAGCCTTGTCTATTTGGGCTTTGTCTACCTGTATTTGGTAGCGGATGGTCGTTTTTTTTTTGACCTCCTTTTGCGGCTTCTTGGCCTCTTGTTGGGTGGTTTCTTGGTTTACAGTGGGGGACGTCTGCTTTTCTTCGCTTTTTTGGCAGCTGCCCAGTCCCACCAGGCAAACAACGATAATAAGGTATTGGATTTGTTTTTTCATATGCTTTGTTTTTTTATGAATACCCGGCAATGCCCAAAAGCCATTGCCGGGTGGGTACCCTGGTTTAGAACTTGCCAGGTGTGGTTACTTTGTTTATGAAAAACGTAAAATTAACACCTACCGTACCATCGCTATCGTCACTCTTATAGTGACTGTATACTTCCAGCAGGTTACCAGCCAGCTTTAGGTACCAATATTTGTTGCTAATAGGCAGACTGGTCACTATAGCTGCTCCCAGTTTGTCAGCCATCTCAGAATTGGTTGAACTAGGAAGATCATAGTAGCTTTGACCTTTTGGCAATACCAAAAACTTCCAGGTTTTGCGCTCTTCGCTTGATGTCTCATCAAATTTCCTGAAATCTACTGCATGGTAGGCCGAGCCAGAAGGTCCATCAACGCTTGTGTGGATAGCCAGACACATGGTAGGGTCCAGAGCCGAAAATATATACATGCTACCATCGTTTTTGGGTTTAAATATCAGGTACTGGTTCATATCATTTGCTTGACTGTTACGTGGCAACCACTGAGCGCTGGACGTACTGGTAGTGGTGGTTACTCCAGGCATATAAGTCAAAGTTTTCTTGGTATTGTTGTGCTGGGTTTCTATAGTATACAGCGTATAATCGCTTACTTGGGCAAAAGCCCCACTGCCCCACCAACAGAGCAGGCTTAATATCAATAATTTTTTCATTGTTTTCTTATATTTTCAAAATGTGAGAATGAATGTTATTTTTTTACTGCTTTTTCCAGCTTTTGCAAGCGCTGGTTGAGGTCTTTGAGCTGCTGGTGACGGCTCAGGGTATAGAGGGTGAGCTCTTCTACCTTTTCTACCAGTAGCAAGCCTACTTGCTTTATATTCAGCCCCTCCCGGATCACCTGCTCGGCTTTGGGCATTTTGGGCAGGTGGTGGTGAGCCCCAATGTAGGCTCCCAGCTCGTTGAGCGGCATCAGTGAGTAGTCGTTAGCAAATACATAGTCGGGAAATGACGATACCTCTACAGTAATGCCTTCAGTAATGCTTGCATCCCCATTTACATAGAGGGCATAGTTGCCCGGATTAGATGTATTGATGCCGACCCTTACTGCATTGGAAGCATCAGGTTTATCCTTGTTGTAATGGTTTTGTACAGCCATGGCAATGTGCTCATTATTGGTGCCCGAACCATAGAAATAATAATGGGAGTCGCCAGTAGCGTCATTATCTGCCGAAAAGTTCAGCGAGCCATCAGTACAATAAAGAGAGTAGTCATAATGAAGGAATAAACCTTTACTCTTCACATTGCTAGACCCATTGTCTTGATAGTTCTCTGTTGCTTGTCCAAGAGTGGGATATGCCATAAAAAGCCCGCCCAGCAGGAACATACAATTTATCAAAATCTTTTTCATTGTTAGTATTGTTTGAAAGGTACAGTACACCGCTCCAAAGCGTAGAGCCTGCACCAGGTAAAAAATATTTATATTGTTTGTATAGAGATACTTTATTCCCCATTTCCGCCTTTTGTCTTACCCACCTGGTGTTGTTTTTCCAGTTGGGTTATTTGCTCAAGCAGGGTTTGGGTTTGCTGGTGCAGTTGCAGGCTATAGAGAGTCAGCTCTTCTACTTTTTCTACCAACAACACATGCATTTTACCTACCTTAAGCCCTCCCTGTACTACTTGCACCTCGGTGGGCATTCCCGGCAGGTGGTGGTATTGCTTTAAGTAGCCCCGCAGCTGGTCAAGCGGCATCAGTTTGTATCCCTTGGCAAACACATAGTCAGGAAAAGTATTGCTGCCTATTGTGAGGCCTTGGGCATAAACTTTCCCTGACACATCCAGGGTATGACTTGGGCTAGTGTTGTTAATGCCCAATTTCCAGGCATTGACGCTGCCCGTAAGGGTCATAATTTGGGTTTTGTCGTTGTTATTCCCTCCATTTGTCCAAAACCTGATGTGGGCATCTCCAGTGCCATCTCTATCGGCCAAAAAATTCATAGTGCCATTCGAGAAGGCCGTTCTGGTTTCTCGAATTTGATATCCTTGAAATTCTTTCTTTGTTTTATCTTTGCTTGTTATTTGCCCTTGCGAATTCGGAGCCATCCACCAGCTTAGCAGACAAACGGCCCATAGTGAAATCAATGTTTTCATTGTTGTTGTTGTTTAAATTAAGAATTGCGTTGGTTTATTTTTTTAGGATCTGTTTTAGGGCAGCCAGCCGCTGGCGCAATGCCTGCAGTTGTTGTTGCTGCTGTAGGGTATAGAGAGTCAACTCCTCTACCTTTTCTACTAGCAGTAGGCTTATTTGCTGCACCGCCATGCCTTTTTTTATTACCTTTGTGGCGGTGGGCATTTTGGGCAAGTGGTGGTGGCGCTTGAGGTAGTTACCCAGCTTATCGAGCGGCATGAGTCTATAGCTGGGAGCAAATACATAGTCAGGAAATGTACTTACATCAATGCTTAGGTCATCTTTGATATACACCTTCCCATCTACCGAAAGTTCATAACCCAGGGTAGGGGTATTATACCCTATAATGAGCCGACCCCTGTTACTGTCCCCATACAATTTCATCATGATTCGATTTTCGTCGTCAAATTGCTCGTTGTCTTTAACACTGCGGTAAAAGTAAAAAGAGCCACTATTCCCATCATTACCCCCTCGTTTTCCGGCCAAGTGCAAAGTGCCTACGCTTTGCGTAGCCAAGCCACTGTTTTTATAAAAACCCCATACATTACCACTGTTTTGTTTGTCTCCTATATGCTGTCCTTGTACTACACTGGCTACTGCCAGCAACAGGCACAGCCCTATCATTTGTTTGATTATTTGTTTCATTGTTTTGAATATTTAAGTTTATTTTTTTATTTGCAAATTTGAGAAAAACAGCAACGCAGTTTTTTTAATTTTGAATGAACCATTGCGTTGCTGCACTACTAACCCCATCACCTGATGGAAAACATACCTGGCAGGTATTTATCCCCTTATTGTATCACCAATCGTTTGACTACTACCTGTTGGGTAGCCGGATTGACAAAACGTAAGGTGGCTATATAGGTGCCTGTAGCCTGCCCCTGGGTGTGCCAGGCAGTGGTGTGATTACCTGCGTCTTGCTCCTCATTATTTTTGAGGGTGGCCACAGTTGTCCCCTGCACATTGCTGATGGTGAGCGTTACCTGGCCTGCTTCGGGCAAACGATAGCTTAGAGTGGCGGTGGCTCCCTGGCTTACCGGGTTGGGGGCGCTCATCAGTTGCAGGTCTATGCCCGTTTGGGCCTGCCCGCTTTCGCTCAGGCGGAAGGCATAAGGCTGCTCCAGGCTACCCGTGATGCTATGGGGCTCAAAACTCAACACATTGTCCAGGGCGTAACGTTCCTTGCCCTCCTGGCGATTCACCAGCTCAAAACTCAATTGTTCGCCTGCCTCAAGGGCATAAGCCACCATAAAGTAGTGCCACTGCCCATCTAGGCGTTGAGGAATGGCAATGCCACGTACCTCTTTGTTGCCCGTAAGCGGATGAGTAGCAAATGCGACCACCATGTAAGCGTGCTCGTCACCCAGGGTTTCGGCTCCTTCCAGTATTCCTGTTACCTGAGCAGTATGCGGATACTGGTGTACCTGGGGCAACAAGCCCAGATTGGCAGCATCGTGGCGCACCTGCTGATCGGCCGCCTCTACTGTGCCAGTAATGCGCTGGCTACTGACAGCCTTGAATTTAATGCTTGCCTGATCTATACTTACCAGGGTGGTCGTGGTTTCTCCATCACCCATGCCGCTTCCCAGTGCAATCAAATAGCCCTGGTTGGGTTCCAGCGTGGTAAGCGAACCTACCCAGGCACCGTTGTTATAAATAGCGTAGGCTGTTTGAGAAAGAACTATAGTACTTTCCGGAATACCTTCTAATGTGGTACCTGGGTTAGCTCCTAAGTCTGTACCTTTGCAGCTAAAAGTGGCAAAAGCACCCGATAAAGACTGACTGCCTGCCAGGAAGTACGCCAAAGGCTGAAAGTCTCCCCGAGTATTTGGTGTACCACTGCCAGTAATGGTTTGGGTAATTTGGTCAGGGGTAGACCTTGTCCCTTTGATGGTAAGGGTACGCTCAGCGGCAACGTATATCTGGTAACTTGTATCAAGTTTGAAAGTTACAGCACCTGAAACATCGGTTCCCAAGGCATTCAGAACATATAGCTCATCTGCAGCATCCAGCCCAAAAATACGGTTGGCTTTGGTAATGGTGGCATTGCCTGCGGCATCGGACAATTGCCACGATAGCCAGTGGTAACCCGGGCTGAGGGTAAGGGCGTATCCTTCGTTTGCCCCACTGTAGCCGATGCTTTCGGTTTTGTAAGCCCCATTTTCAAAAGTAAGCCCGGTGTACAGCTCCAACTCATTACACGAAGCTTCATTGACTACATACAGGCTATAGGTAGTCGTGGCACTGGTACCATATACTACCATGGTGGTGTATACATCCGTACCACCGGTTTCTACAATGCTTTTGCCCAGCAAGGTTCCAGTAGAAGTACCGCCTTCCCGTGCCAGCAAGGTTTTGCCTGCCAGGTCACTGGCGTGAGTACCTGTAAAGGTAAACTTGGTCACCATTTGGTAAGGAAAGTCTGCTGGGTCAATGCTGTAGTTGTTGGGGCATTCTACCACTACTCTTACATCCAAGGTGGTGGTGCCCAACGAACTCAACCCTCCATTGCCATCTTCTTCGTAAATGGTAGCTACCACTTGTCCATTGTGTACCCCGGTAGCCAACGACGATGAAGTAGTAAAGCTCATGGGATGGGCGTGGTTGGCAGGCAACTCATAATTACCATAGGTACTGCCAGGTGCCGGATTGTTTACGGCTAACCACGAGGGCAGGCTCAGGTTGTAGTAGCGGGCACTGGGGTAGGCACTGGTAAGGGTAGCCGTAAAGGTCTCGTTGGTGCCCATAGCCTGGGTAACCGTGTGATTGGCTTTGTTCCACTGGGCATCTACTTTTGTAAAGTCCAGGTTCATCAGCTTATAATCGCGCAGCATAATCACATTGGTAGCTCCTGGCACAAACCCATCATTTACAAGGCTCCCTTTAGTTTCGTCTATGTACACATGACGATCTCCCTGGCTATTTGCCAGCACATTATAAATGGGGCGATAGTGCCGATTCCCCATCGTGCGGGTACCATCACTGTTTACATCTTGCCCCAGGTAATAATTCATAGCCCCACTGCCCGCATCGCAAGCCGAATAAGCCACTATTTTGACCCCAGCAAAGCTCATAGCAGCATCGGCCGATGCCCGCTGTGCCACTATACGAAAGGTTTTGGTGCCATCTTTATCCAAGCCAAAGCCATAACCTTCACTAGTAAAACGATTGTCGTCGTAGTTTTCTACCTTCATTTTGAGCCCATTGGGTACAAATGCCCGTAACTTGTATACTTTGTAGTAGCCATTGTTGGCGGCTTCTTCGGCTTCTTGAGTATTTTTTACCGTTACCTCAAATACCAGGTCACCATCGGCATTTACTGAGGGGGTAGTCACATTGGTTATCTCCACCCCTTCGCGGGCATTGGTATTTTGCTCTACCGGACACATAGACCTGCCCGCTACTGCTACCGTTACCGGAGAACCCTTGCCATCGTCTTTAACGATCACCTCAAACTGGTCACCTTCATCGTTGTCGTTGAGGGTAATGCTGTAGCCTTCGCTACTTCCATTGCCAGTGTTGGTGCTTGAGTTCGTAGAATAGGTGTGTTTTATACTAGTATTGACATATAAACCCGCTGCAACAAAATAAAACTCACCTGATCCTTGGTAACCAGTGGATGTAGAACCATTGTTATACTCATCCAGTGTGGTTTCCGAAGCAGATTTGTTGATGGCATGGGTAATGGCTCCTACCCCTCCGGAAAAAGCAAATTTTTCCAGGTTTCCATTGGTACTGCCTGGTGCCTGAAAACTCAACTCTAACTCACCCGCACTGTTGCTTTTGTATACCCCTTTGTAAGTGTCATTGTCCGGATCAGCAATGTCATGACGAGTAATGATGGAGGTCTCCAGGTGGCGTTTAAAACAGTACAGCCCCAGAAAAGCTCCTTGTGCCTGACTTTTCTTTGTCTCCAAATCATCATCTGACAAACCATTTGGATTTCCAGAGCTAACAACTACAGCGCCCGTTCTTTTACCCTCTGTGTCAAACGTTGGGGCTCCTATAAACATGGCATAGGCGATTTGTTCATCCGTTGGGTTGGGTATATCCTCGCCAGTACCCAGCGTTTTTAAATGCGGTAGTTCGGATATATCTCCACCTGCAGATTTCACCAGACCTCTCTGGGTATTATAAGTACCCACCGCAGTATTATAATTAGTATAATCAGGACTGGCAGGTTTCACATCAGGAAAATTGTCCTCAAAAGCAGTTTGCAACAAAGGTAACTGTATTTGCTCTATTTCGTTGCGGGTAAACACAAATACTCCGTCATCGTTGAGGGTATAGGTGTTATCCAAATCTGCTACTACTGCTTTGATTTCCTTCTCTACTCCCGGGTTATTCAGGTACTCTATCTTCAACTCCTTGCCGCTGCCTATTTGCAGGCTGGTGTAGGTACCTATAAACACATCTTGCTGAATACCAGGCAAAGGTACCGAACCACTGGCGGTAGAAATGCTGCGGTTAAAACTCAGGCTCCTACTCTGGTTTTTTCCATTAAAAGCCAATACAGCTGAGGTTTCATTGGATACCCCCTGTTTGATATTCACTTTGGTAAGTTTTTTCCAGATAAGCGGAGCATTGGCAGCAGCCTCGTGATTAATGTAACTTCCTCCACCTAATGAGGCACTTACGGTATGGTTACTTGACCTACTGTATGAATAACTCAAAGATGTTCCTTCGCTCAAATTAATGCTGCTACCATCGCCGGGAGGGTCATACAATACCTTCAATACATTGGGGGTAGTGAGGGCAAAGTCCACATTGGGGTTTTGTACCTTGCCCGTTACCCAGGCATTGAGGGTGTCGCTGGTAGGCTCACCATCGGTATTTTCTGGTATTTCAACAATCAGCTTTCGCAAATAATCATCAAAAGGAAAAGGGTCGTCAGAAGAGATGCCTGTTGGGAGGGAATAACCAGAAGTAGCAGCCTTATAGTCTTCATACTTACCATAGGATCCCTCGTTAAAATTGGGAGTACTGGTCAGTATCACCAACTCATCACTACCTGTGGTGCTGGTAAGGGTGCCAGTAACCGTAGTATCGTTTTTGGCTATTGCCAGGGCCAAATCTCCTCCCAGGGTATATTCCTGGTTGCGTACCTGGCACCCGCTATTACTATTTTTGTAGGTAAAGGTAGCTTTTACTTTAATGGCGGTCATCAGGGGCAGGTTGTATATGTCATCTTCTGTGTCTATTGTGTCATCTGCTCCCTTTGCTTTTCTTCCCTTGCCAGAGTAATTGTACGTTGCCTGGTCAAACGGTACCCAGTTATCAGCTACTCCGTCGTTGTCGCTGTCTACAAACATTTCGGTCACTTTCAGGCTCATTTCAATGGGGGGTTCGTGCAAAATATTTACCTGTTGCCAATCTTTGCGCAGGTCTACCCCATACTGAGTCAGCAAGGTTTCCTGGTTCCCGCCGGTAGGGGTATGTTTTACCACTACCTGGTATATGCCTGGCATTAGGTCATCAATCACAAAAACAGTCTTGTCACTGTTAAACACTCCTTCGACGTAGTAGGCATGCTGGTCATCAGAACTATAGGTTTTTGTCCAATGGTCCTCCTGGTAGTCAGTGCGGGTGACGATTACCTCAAATGTCCCTTCCAAGGATTCCATACAAGGAATGATCAAATTGCCCACCAGCCCATAGCGGGTGTCTATCCGAAAGTCTACTTCCTCCAGCGCTGCAGTTACGTTGAGGTCATACACCGAAAGCGTACCATCTCCGTCGTGGTCAGCTCGGGTAATGGTGCCATCATCTGAGCTAGTCACTGCTACGATATCGTCGTGGTAGCTACGGGTATAGGGGTTGGCATAGCGGTCGTCTATAGTAGGAATCACCGCATAGTCATTGGGCGTATTCGGGTCTACCAGGTCAATGATATACGCAGCTGCGTTGGAGGTGCTACTGAGCACCCGAGGACTCTTTTTGTGTTCGGCAAAACGAAACGACAGGTAGAGGTTGTCATCGTCGTTGTCTACACAGGCACATTCGCCTAGTTTTTCTACATTTTCGGCACTATAAGCACTCTCGCGTAGCTCCAGCAGGTGCAGGTTACCCTTGTAATATTCGCTGTAGCTGCTGCTACCATCATAGTTGGCACCCAATACCACTTGCTGTCCATTAAAATCACCTGCCGCAAAAGTATGATTGGCAGCAGTGCCCTCATAATGAGCTTCGGTGTAGAGCGTTACTTTGCCAGAGCTTTTGTCAAAGGTAAAAGCAATAAACTTCCATTCGCTGTTGTTGTCGCCTGCCACATCTTGTACAAAGCCTGGTACCTTGGCTCTTTCGGTGGTGCCCTTGTACAATACCAAGTCGTTGTTGTTGATCAACTTCAGGCGAATGTCACCTATTTGCAAAATGGTTTGATCTCCGGCAGGCGCGTCGGCATCGCTCACTGGGCGTACAAACAACGACCAGGTAAGGGAGTTCATATAGATAGCATCAGTAGTCGAAGCGGCTCCGGGCATCACCCAGGTATTGGCAGACTTGGCATAATCGTCTACCCCATCAAAATACAGGCTCAACGCCGGAAACGAACGCTTTTCGCTGGTGGCCGTAGGGCGCAAGCGCTGGTTGCCGGGGGGCAGGGTGATGGCATAAGTGCCGTCGTGCTGGGTAGCCAGTTCGGTGCCATCAGCGGTTGCCAGGGTGGTATACTGGCTTTTTTCGGCAGTAGTACCGTCCAGGTTGGCGTAGCGCAAGCCTCTGCCTACAGGTATGGGGTATTGTTTAGTCACTCCATCAACCTTTGCCTCATAGTACATTTTCCCACTCACGAGTAACGACGAACGGTCGGTAAAATCAACCCCGGTATGTTGGTAGGCACTACTGCTGCTGCTTGCCCGTAGGCGTATGGTTTTGCTGCTGGGGGCAAACTCAAAGGTGCTTACTGCATCGGTTGACTTAGAAGGGGTAACCGTGTACTCGGCACTGCTGCCGTAATTGATGCCAGCTATTTCGTACAAGCCACTGCTACTGGTGTAGGCGGCATAGGACAAGTCCTTTGCTTCGCTGGTTTCGGTGTTTAATACAGTAGACGCTGAGTGAGCCGTATACCAAGTACCCTGAGTAGCCTTGGCCCAGTTAAAGGTTTCATGACTGGTATTGATATCAAAACTATAGCGTAGCAACAAGTGTTCTTGGGAATTGCTTACCACACAGGGGTACATCGCTTGTATCTGGTGGTGCAAACGTTTAATGCGTTGCTGATGAGTCTCTTCTGTTCCACCCACGGTTTGTTGGGAAGCGTCCCAAATCCTGAATTCGTCGAGGTAATAAGCCTCCGTGGCCGATACATTGAGTTGAAAGTTTTGCAGTTGGTTGACGGCTGTTTGATCAGGTTCATACTTTAAAAGGGTCGCTCCCGATTCATAGTGGATGCTTTCTCCATCTACATAGGCCAACAATCCACCAGGCTTCCCTGTTGTCCCTGATCCATACTTGTGCCAGTTGGTATGTCCCGCATGGCTATCTAATATAATGGCATAATGATGCCATTCGTTAATATTATGATTATCAGCCAAGCTAAAATGAACATAATCTCCACCTTCTTTTATAACAGACAGCTTATCCTCCGTGAGCTGAATGGTATAATTACCTACTTGCAACACCTCCACCGTATTGGTTGTGGCACTGCTCTTGAGCCAAAACTCCACCATAAAGTCCCGGGCGGTGTGCTCCTCGGTACGAAATATATCGGCATGGTTTACCTCCAAAGGGTCACTGTCTGCATCTAGTCGCAGCACTTTGTTGTGGGGGGTGGCAGAGGCTGCTTTTATCAGCACCCCCTGAGTGCCTATGCCCAGGCTCGAAGTTACTTTACCTTCTATAGAGCCATTAAACGCCACAAAACCCGCCGATGTATAGGACTCAGAGCCACTTCCCTGGGTTTTCAGGGTATATTCGTGGGCAGTGCCGGGGGCTATATCTTCAATCCAGTACGTCACCAATTGTCCTACAACCAGGTTAGACCCATCTATTTGGGCATCGCCAATATTTTCCCCATCCTGGGCAAGGGTATAGCTAGTTATTCCATCTATATGGTGCCAGCTAAGCTTGATGCGGTCATCATAGCTACCCTTAGAAGCATGAAAATGAGGGTCGTCCAGCAATAGAACAGGGTGTTTGTCGGCTCCATTGGCCTCAGCGTCTACAACCAACAATAGCACCGTAGAATTATCGTAATGATCCACTCCAGTTCCCTTGGTATCAGTTACCCGGTCTTTCCATTCCATTTTTGTCAATTCATCCAAGCCTGCTATTGCTTGCATTGTTGATACATAGGTTGTGCCATCATCGTATACCCCAAATACGTGCTCCAGCCCATTGCTGGTGTAGGTCTCAAGGTTACTCAAATTGGCAAAGGTTTGCATCCAGTAGTTATCAGGAGCACCGCTAATTCTATCCCAGGCCCGTAATTCGGTAATGCGGGTAACGGAGCTACTTTCTCCTCCATCCCGGTAAAAATACAGGTAGCGTTCTCCAGTAGTTGATATGCCTGAGGGCAACTCAGTGATTGCCTGTGGTTCGCCGTTGATGTAAATATGAAGGAAATATCTGTCTGCTGAAAGTATTGTGAATTTTTCTATGTCCAGTGCAATATGGTACCATTTTTCTCCACTACCCGTGAGTTTGGGGTTGGAAATTCCCATATCTGTAAAGTCTTCCGCTGTCAACTCATTACCTGCGCCATAGTTGAATATGAGAGCGTTTTTCTTATTATTGTGCTTCATATGCAGGCGAAAATTTTCGTCATCGGGGCGCATGTCGGTCAAGCTCCAGTTAGAGCCCCCCGTTGCCCAAAACTCTATCCGGGCTTTGTTGACCTGACCATTCTTAAGCAAGGCATTGAGGTCAATGCCCGTGTTGTAATAATGCCCGTACTTGCTATTCGTCATTTTGAGCATGCCTAGTTCGGGGGCTTGCGCCTGGGCTTGAGCTATGCTGCCTATGCACAACACCACCAGCCACAGCCACCAGTAGCGGTGCCGGGGCTTGCGTTTGTGCGATTTGAATGTTATTTTTGAGTTCATATTTGATTTTAATTTAAAATTAAATAAGGGAGATCAGGCCGGGTTCCAAGCGGGTCTTTTCTCCTTTTTTTTTATTTTGATTGTTTGTTTCCCAAACCGGCTACCTGGTAGCCAGATGGGTGTAGCGTGTTGGCTTTCTTTTTTGTTTCCTTTCTTTTTTTCCGCCTTCTTTTTCTGGGGGAACACCTCCTTTCTGAGTATGGGTTTTATTTACTAAGTAAAACTATTAAGCTGGTGAGCCCCGGTAGGCCTACCTAAAAAGTCTGATCTAAAGCCGGGCAAAGCCCGGTGTTTCTCTGGTGGCTTCAAACCCACGCTAAGAGAAACACTACTCGTCACCTAAACTATCTAAAAACTACTCTTAGGAATTTGCACTACTGAGCGTTGGTTCAAATATTTGGTTTTTTGGGCAAACAGCCCGCATTTGGCAGATCACAAAGACTGACACCAGGCTTACAAAAGCTAGACAACAAGCGTCAAAACACTGTTAATCAACATTTTAAAAGGAGTGTTCTTAGAAACGAAAAGTAATGATTAGCCAGGCTTCAAGGCGACAAAACATACTGTTGCGCGTCAACAGGTGTTGTTATTTCAAGCCCTGACTGCTTGGTTCCGGGAAATATAAATCACGATGAGGGAGGGAGTTTTGTAGTAGCAGAAAGTAACATAAGCTTGAATAAAGCACAGGGCTTTTTTGGGGGCAATCCTGGAGTCCGTAATAGTTGTTGGAAGACAAATCCTGCTCGAGAATTATACACAATAATTCAAAATAAAAACCAAATAATATACACACCAAAACAATATAAAACATATATAATATTGCAAATATCGACCAGTACATTATTTGTCTATCCCTCTAAATTGCCATCTCGCTGTTACTTCCTTACCTTTATATATATGTTATTTACCTTATGCCATTGCTCCTCTCAATGTTTGCTCTGAGGTGGGCAACAAAAGGAAAGTAAGCCTTCTACCAATACATCAATTATCCGACATTTTTTTCAAAGCTAGTGGTAGAAACACCGCTAGAGGTAAACATTATTCACACTAAAAGCATTCACTATGAACACTTCAGATTTATTCATCGAATCAGGCGATCGTCATCCCTCAGTTATTTTTGATCCTCAAGAGGGTATTCTGGAAATCAAAGGAGCATCGGTTATGAAACACCCTCGTCTGTTTTACAGACAGGTTTTTCTGTCGCTTAAGCACTGGTCTAAAACCAACACCCAGGATTCCTTTACCGCAAACCTGTACCTTTCTTCCCTTAATGATGGGTCTTTGCTGGTTTTTTACCAGCTTTTTAGGTGGTTACAACTCAAGCAACCTTACGCTGTGGTTCACTGGTACGTGGTTGCTGACTATCCGGATGGGGTGATCACTGGGAAACAGTTTAAGGAGGATTTTCCAATGCTCGATTTGCAAATACGGCAAACTACTATAGGGCACAGTGAAATCCCCGCTATTTTAAGCGTTCCGAAGGGCATTTGAAATTTGAGAATTACGAATTACGAATTAGGAGTGTACGAAGTCTTGTAATCAATTGATAATAAGTATTTTGCAAGGTTAAAGCGGACAAAAACAAGGTTG
>NZ_CANLRP010000064.1 GCF_947493425.1 uncultured Microscilla sp.
CTATACTTTGTTAAAAAATAGCCGAATAGCGCTGCTATTAGCCGATTTTTAGCCTCGTCTAGCAACAAAATATTTTATTAAACTATAGAAATTTATTTTTACACCATTCCTAAGAGATAAATATTGAAGGTCGCCAAACAGCAAATCTTGTCAAAACTACCTCCTTTTTAAAAACATAGGTAAAACCCAACCAAATCAACTGCTGTTTCACTTACTTATGAAGATAGATGACCAGCGGTTAACAATTGACCATTGTTTTATATAAAAATACCGCCTCATAGTATGACTATTCAAATATTCCCATATTTACACATCAATCAGGCAAAAATCCTAGTTTTACCTGGTTTGTTTACTTTTTATTTACTCCTATTCTGCCTTTGTTTACTTTTTGTATACCTGTTTTTTCTTACTTTATCGTAAAAAACATCCACTTTAGCAACGTCTAAATGACCACTATGCCCAATTATTATTACACAAAACTTTTACACAACGATGATTAACAAAAAAGCAATGACAGTCTGCCTCTTATTATTGGCAGCACTGGTGGTAACACCTGTAATGGCACAACAGCGCTATAGTCAGCGCCAAACGCAAAAGCTAAAAGGTCTAAGCAATGCCTACACAGCAAAGTACAAAACCCAACGCGCCCGTGCTTATGCCAGGGCACTAAAGGCAAAGCTACCCCTGAAAGTAGTGACCAAAGACAGGGTGATAGAACTGCAGGGGTTTAGCCGCCCCAATGGTGGAACACCTTTGTACTTTACCAATTTTAATCTCAACGCTGCCCGCACCATTTCTACCGACAAAGTACAAGCCCAACTAGGGCTTACAGGTACAGGCATTGTGCTGGGCATTTGGGACGGTGGAAAAGTAAGAACCACTCACCAGGAGTTTGGCAACCGGGTAACCCAACAAGACAATGCTACTACTCTGAGCTCACACGCTACCCACGTGGCGGGTACTATGGGAGCTGCCGGGGTAAGCAGTAATGCCAAAGGAATGGCACCCAACGCTACTATTCATGCCTATGACTGGAACAGCGACCTTGCCGAAATGGCAAATGCTGCCTCAAACGGCTTGCTACTATCTAACCACTCGTATGGTTTTATTACTGGATGGGCATTTAGTGGAAGCGGCTGGCGCTGGTATGGCGATGTAAACATCAGCACTACTGAAGACTACAGGTTTGGTTTTTACAGCGATTACTCCAAAGACATGGATCAAATTGCCTTTGATGCACCTTTTTACCTGATTTGTAAGGCAGCGGGTAACGACCGCAACGACAACCACTCAGGCAGCCACCAATACTACAATGGCACTAGTTGGGTAAACTCTACTGCTTTTCGCAAAAGAGATGGAGACTATGATTGTATAGGTGCAGGTGGGGTAGCCAAGAATATATTGACTATAGGTGCAGTAAACGACATCAGTTCGGGTTATTCGCAGCCTTCTGACGTGGTGCAAACCAGTTTTAGCTCTTGGGGACCTACCGACGATGGACGGATCAAACCAGACCTTGTGGCAAATGGTGCCAGTCTTTTCTCGCCAGATAGTGGCAGCGATACCGATTATGGTAATAAAAGTGGTACATCGATGTCTTCGCCTAGTGTAACTGGGTCTTTGGGGCTACTACAACAACACTATAAAAATAAGAATGGAGGGAGTTTTATGCGTGCCGCTACCCTTAAGGCATTGGTGATTCACACTGCCGATGAAGCAGGCAATGCCAATGGTCCTGATTATTCAAATGGTTGGGGTTTGATGAATACCAAAGCAGCAGCTGATGTAATTACCAACCGCAATGTATCGACTAAAATAGAAGAAGAAACTTTGAATAACAATGGTACTTATTCTATCCAGGTAAATGCTACTGGCAACGAACCTTTGGTGGCTACTATAGTATGGACTGATGCTCCAGGTACACCTACTGCCCCCGCGCTTGACCCTACCACCCGTATGTTGGTCAATGACTTGGATTTACGTATTTCGGGCAATGGTAACGCTTACCAACCTTGGATACTCAACCCAGCCAACCCAAGTGCAGCAGCTACTAAAGGAGACAACGACCGCGACAATGTAGAGAAGGTGTTTATTGCCAACCCTGGCGCGGGCACTTACACTATTACAGTCAACCACAAAGGTGCTTTAAGCGGTGGCAACCAGGCTTTTTCTATCATTGTAACGGGTATTACTACTGGTAGCTCGGCTTGTGCAGTTGCAGGAGGCCTTACTACTTCTAACCTTGCTACTACTTCGGCTACACTTAACTGGAACGCAGTAAACGGTGCAAACACTTATGATGTACGCTATAGAGCTCAGGGCAGCACCAACTGGGCAACAGTCAATGGAGTAAACGGAACGTCTACCAATGTATCTGGTTTGGTTGAAGGGACTACTTATGAGTTTCAGGTAAGAACCAACTGTAGCAATGGCTCAAGTGCTTATTCTTCGTCGGCAAGCTTTACCACTGGCACTCCGGCAAGCTGTATTACAGCGTTTCCTTACAATGAAAGCTTCGAAACAGGATTAGGTGCCTGGACACAATCATCAGCAGATGACATCAACTGGACTCGTCAATCAGGCGGAACGGCATCAAACAGTACTGGACCTTCGGCTGCCAACAATGGCACATTTTATATGTATGTAGAAGCTTCTGGCTCTAATTATCCGGCAAAAACGGCCACTTTGGTCAGCCCTTGTTTTGACTTATCGGCCGTAAACAGCCCTACGCTTAAGTTTGACTATCACATGTATGGGTCGCAAGTAAACAACCTTAAAGCTGAAGTAAGCACCAATGGAAGCAGTTGGGTCGAGATTTTTAACAAGTCGGGCAATCAGGGCAATAGCTGGGCTACTCAAACCGTTGATTTGAATGCTTACAAAGGCAGCAATGTATCAGTGAGGTTTACAGTAACTACAGGTACAGGCTCTAGTGGCTGGCAAAGCGATATTGCTATAGACCATGTACGGGTAGAAGCCAGTGCCCCTCCTTTGGTTTATTGTGCCTCTCAAGGCAACAATTCTACCGAAGAATACATTGGAAGAGTACAGTTGGGCAGCATAAATAATCCTTCGAACGGAAGCAATGGCTATACCGATTTTACTTCTATATCTACCTCTTTGGCGCAAGGGTCAAGTAATACCATTACGATTACCCCAGTATGGCCAGGCACTGTATACAACGAAGGCTACAGTGTCTGGATTGACTTTAACCGTGATGGTGACTTTACCGATGCCGGAGAACAAGTGTTTACCCAGGCAGCTACCAGAAACACTCCTGTTTCAGGTACCATCAATATACCTACGTCGGTGACTACTGGCAGCACTCGTATGCGGGTATCTATGAGGTACAATGCTATTCCAACTTCTTGTGGAACATTCAATTATGGTGAAGTAGAAGACTATACCATCAATATTGCTCCAAGTGGTACAGCTACCTTTGCCAGCCAAACAGAGCGCTTCCCAATTCTGTTAGAAGAAGTAAGCGTATCGCCCAACCCTGCTACTGACGTGGTAACAGTAAAGGCTCAAGCCGCCAACAATAGTGAGGTAAGTTTTACTTTGGTAAGTATGAATGGTAGAAGTATGATGCGTAAAGTGGCGCAAGCCAACAATGGAGCAGCTACTCAACAGTTTAAGGTAGGCAACTTACCCAAAGGCATCTACTTAATAAAAGTACAAACCAAAGGGGGACAAAAAATAGAGAAAGTGGTGGTCAGATAAGAAATTACCATTGCGTTTTGTTTAAAAAATAAGGGAACAAGGTTGGAGCACTGCTTCAACCTTGTTTTTTTTTGCCTTAAAATGAAATAGTGCAACCCTATATATATCAATGAACAGGGAGACAACTTACCCTTACCAAAAGTACAAACTAAAGGAGGTAAAAAAGCATAAAAAGGATGTATTATACAAGTAATTATTTTTGCGTTTTGTTTAAATAATAAGTTAACAAGGTTGGATCATTACTCCAACCTTGTTTTTTTGTTTAGAGTAAAATAGTACCAAAAACACATCGTAAGTAATTATGATCATGTAATCATATAATATTAATATATAATACTTATATTATCATAGCGGAAAAAACATACATCGCAATCTATAGTAATTATACCTATAACATATAGGGATATTTCTTATTTTACTTAGTAAATATCACTATTTTACATAAATAAAAAATAATTCAAACGCTTAATAATCAACATATTAACAAAAACACACTGTTTGTAAATTCCGAAACAAAATTTGCGTAATAAAAATAACTGCCATACATTTACAACCATAATATTACACTCAACAAATATATATTACATGATGAAAATTTTATCAAAATCATCTTCCGCCGCTTTAATTACAATACTTGCTTTTACTTTTGCTTGTAAGCAAAATGACGAAAAAAATGTGGCACCTAACAACAAAGTTTCTGAAAAAGTATTACACCAGATCAATGCCTTGGGCTTTACCAATACTGGGGTAATAAAAACCGATGGTGGTTACATTGTAGAAGGCGATATTTTCCTTTCTGAGGCAGATTTGAACAGCACACCCAAGCAACACAATCTAGTCGTAGGAAAAAGCGAGCAGTTCCGTACCAGTAACGTGGTAAGCACGAACGGCAATCGTAACATCACCATTTATGCGCCTACTGGTTACAGAGGCTACAGCGCTGCAATGTTGGCTGGCTTAGACGAAGCTATCAGTCGTTACAATGCTTTGGGCTTAGACCTGACCTTTTCTCGTACTACTTCGTCTTGGTACGCTGACATTAAAATGACTCGTTTGAGCACAACAGACGAACAACGAGGCGTATTAGGTTCGGCTGGTTTTCCAACCAATGGCAACCCCTACAATGAAATTAAAATGAGTGGAGTACTTGAGTCTTCTTACGGATTGAGTACTGATGGAATTGCTACCATCATTGGACACGAAATGGGGCACTGCATTGGCTTCCGTCATACCGACTACTTTGACCGCTCTATTAGTTGTGGTGGCAGTACCGCAAACGAAGGCGCAAGTGATGTAGGAGCTATCAACATTCCTGGTACTTCAAAAGACGCTGACTTGGCTGATAATGGATCTTGGATGTTGGCTTGTACCGATGGTAGCGATCGTCCTTTTACCAGTGGAGACCGTTCTGCTTTGAACTGGATGTACAAGGATAATTTTTAAGCGAAAATATTAAACTATATATAGTATAACAAGGCTCCTGATCGCTCGGTCAGGGGCTTTTTTATTTTTGGTTTGGTCACTCTCCCATCCTCTTTTTTCCCTTTCTCTGGGTTTACCTCTTTGCTTTGCGCTTTTTATTGCAGGTATTTTTACTGATTGTTTTATAACATAAATTATGTTAATAAAAAATATTTTATTTCAATCAACAGAGGGTATCTCCAGAAAAAAGTAGTCTTTACAACTATTTGGTAAATAAATTGTTAGGCTATAAAAGTGTCTGATCAGACTACTATGTTTATAATCTATAATCAGGGAGCAATAATTGTTTTATAAGTAAAAAATTATTAAATACACAAAATCCCTCGAAACAAAACCCTATATATGTATAAATGGATACTTTTAATCCTGCTATTGAACATAAGCTTTCCCGCTGTTAAAGGGCAAAATGGACTTTCTTTGGCGCAAACCGATAGTTTGGAGCAAGAGCTAAGCGAGGCTTTTATTGACACTGTCCGGATTCAAATCTTGAGTCAATTGAGCAATGCATACGTTGTGAATCGTCCCCTTAAAGCCAAACTTTACCTCACCCAAGCCTTTAAGCATGCTTCCAGCATCAATTACCGCCAGGGGCTCATTGATTTATCTAAAACTAAAGGCAAGTTTTTGTATACTCAGAATAAACCCGCTGAGGCAATTACCTGGTATAAAAAAGCCGACAGTTTGCTAAAACTTGACAAGCGAACAAAAGAATCGGCACAATGCCTGATCGAAATGGCAAAAATTTATAGTCGCTACGGTGATCTCGATACTGCCTGGAAGCTCTTGAATAAAAGCCTGAAAACAGCCCGGCAATACCAACAAAAACCAACCTTGATACAAATATACTTTTTGCTTGCCGATGTCACTGCCCAACAAGACAGCCTCTCTCAAACCTTGGCCTACTTTGCAAAAGCCGCACAAGAGTGTACCCAACAAAAAGATTTTCAACAACTGGGGCTTACTCATCAAAAAACGGGCATGTTTTATCTCAACCGTAGGCAGCCCAACCAAGCACTCAAGGCGTTTAAAAAAGCCCTGGCTGTTTATCAAAAACGCCACTACCATTTAGGCATCCTTACCCAGCATTACTATATTGGTTTAAGCCAACAAGTCCAACAAAATAACCTAAAAGCCATCAAACGTTTTGAGCAGGTATTACAACTTGCTGACAGGCTGGGAACTAAGTTATTTGTTGCCGAAAGTTACTATAGGTTAAGTTTGCTGCATTTGGCAGATGATGAGGAAAAAAGCCTTGAATGTGTTAAAAAAGCGTATGAAAAAAGCCTGGAGTACAATAACCACACGATTGCCAGAGATGCTTCAAAAGCTTTGAGCTTGTACTATAACAAGCAAACAGATACTAAAAATGCATTGCTCTACCAGAAGGCATATCAGGTGCTCAACGATAGTTTATTGGCGCAAAGCCACCGCCAGGCGCTTGCCAAAGAACGCTTTCAGACGCAGGTGAAGATACAGCACCGTACCGATATGTTGCGCACTGCCCACAAGACCACCCTAGCCAACGAACAAGCCAAATCACTGTGGCTGTTGGTTTTGGTACTAACGGTAAGTATTGGCGCCAGTGGGTTGTTAGTCTGGCTGTTTAGAAAAAATAAAAAGACAAAAAGGCGCTTCAAAGAATTGGTAAACCAGAAAAAAGAAATTGTAGGAGCACAAAATAATGAAATTTCTCATCAACAAGAGGTAATTTCTGCCAAAGAAGAAGCCCTGAAGGTTGCTAACCAAACCCTGAAACTAAAGGAAGAAAAAATTGCCGAAAGCGAAAAGCAAACAGCTGAACATCAAGAGTATATTTATGACAGCATGGTATATACCAGCGAAATACAAAAGGTGTTGTTGCCCAATATGAAAAAACGCAACCGGGTGCTGACTGATCATTTTGTGTTGTTTAAGCCCCGCGAGATTTTAAGTGGTGATTTTTATTGGGTAAAAAAAGTGAAGCCGTATGTGGTAATTGTAACGGCGGATTGCACCGGACACGGAGTACCAAGTGCAGTGACAGGCATGCTTGCCATTTCGTTTTTGAACAACATTGTACGCGACCACATGGAGCTGAGCGCCGGGGAGATTTTAGACCAACTGCGTGAAAAGGTAAAGCAAACGATTAGACACCATAATGATGAAGCAGGTGAAGAAAGTAACAAGGGACGCATAGAAATGGCTCTAGCCATGTATGACCTTGAAAAAATGGAACTGCAATATGCCGGGGCTTACAATGCTTTGCACATTATACGCCCTACCAAAGCCTTGGAAAATTTCCAATTCAACGCTCAGATAAGGTCTATGCAACAAGGTGAATATACGCTATTGGAGGTAAAGGCTGACAAACAGCCTGTGGGCAGGTTTATCAAAGAGAAACCTTTTGAAACACACCGCCTGAAACTGGAAGAAAATGACAAATTGTATATGTTTACCAATGGTTATGTAGACCAACCCAATTACAAAAACAGGTTGTTTAATAAGTCTCAATTAAAAACTTTGCTGTTGGCAATTCATCAACACCCTATGGTTGAGCAGGAGCAAATATTGGATAGCACTTTTGAGGAGTGGAAAGGTAAAAAACCACAGATTGACGATTTGTTGGTGATGGGGGTCAGTATTAACCAAGCCGCTAAGATAAAGGAGAAAAAGACAGCACAAAAAAAGAAAAAGTTGGAAGACACACCACAAACTACCAACGACCAGTAACAGGCAGTTTGTGGTAAATTTTCTACGACTCTGTTTCTTCTGGTTTCTTTCGTTTTTTAGCCTCTTGTGCCCCACTGTAACTCACCAAAAATATGCCGGTAAAGATCAACAATGAAAACAGTACTTTTTTAAAAGTCAATTCGTCCTGGCTGCTTAGCACTGCTATAATACTGGTGAGCACAGGCTGTAGGTAAATATAAAATGCCACCAAAGTAGAGCTTACAAAGCGTAGTGCCCAGGCATTGAGCAAGTAAGCAAGAAAAGTAACCCCTACTACTATAAAAGCCAAGGTAAGGTACACCCAGCCGGGCATGGTGCTCCATTGCACTTGTTGCACTTCGCTCCAGCCAAAAGGCAATACACCTATACAACCAAATAAAAATACCCACTTGACTACGGTAAACGCCTGATAACGACGCATCAATGGTTTGACTACCACCAAATACACACTATATGAACTGGCATTGAGTAATACCAACAGGTTGCCCCAGGTATTTTCCCCTTTGAAAGAAAAATCGCCGCCACCGATCAACATTACTGCACCAATAGCACCTAATATAATCCCTAATAATTTAAGCCAGGTGACTTTTTCTTTGAGGATAATGACTGAAGCAAGCAATACCAGTATGGGTGACGAAGTAAGTATAATGGATGCATCAATGGGCACAGTCATAGACAGCCCTTTGAAAAAGAGTAGTTGATTGATGACTACCCCAAACAAGGCACAATAAGCAAAACGCAGGTAGTCGCTGGTTTTCTGAACCCTTTCGTTGAAAGTAAACGCCTGAAAAAACCAAAACAACAAAGAAGCCCCACATACCCTTAATAAAATAATAGCAAAAGGTGTAATGTAAGCGTCTTTCATTATTTTGGAAGCCACTACATAGTTGGTTGCATAAATTAAATTTACAGTAAATAAAGCGAGGTGTACCTTGGCAGTTTTATTCATAAAATTTTAGTCAAAAAAGCAAGCAGTCGAGCGGTTGAGCAGAAGGCTTTGCCCACCAGTCCAAAACCCCTGGTGGATTCATTTTACAGGCGGTAAACATACAATTAATTTGGTGAAAAACTGATGCTTTTTATATATTTAGAAATATGTTTGCAGTTAATGGGGAGCATACTTCTAAAACCTGGAAACTTATTTTGAACAGATTTCTATTTGAGGCGAAGCAGTGTAGTCAGTTTAATATTCCCCCTCAAAACAAATAAAATACCTTCCAACATAGTATTTATTTTAATCCTACGGTACCAAAAAAAGCAATAAGGAATGGTGAGAAATTAAATTACCATTCTTGAGGTAGAGGTTTTGTTTTGAGACGAGGCTATTTTTTGCGCTCATAGCAGCGCTACGGGCAATAAAAATAACGAAGCATCAAGGCGAAAAATCACCCCTCAGAGTGTAAATTTATTTTTGAACAATTCCTAAGAGTACAACCCATGATATTTATACAAAATACACCTGCCACCGGTTTTAAAGGAATTACCAAACATTGGCGCATAGATTTAATTGCGGCATTTAGCGTATCGCTGGTGGCACTGCCCCTGTCTATAGGCATTGCCTTATCGTCAGGGGTAAGCCCTATGGCAGGTATAATGGCGGCAATCATTGGGGGCACAGTTACTACACTGCTCAGAAGCAGCCACGTAGCCATCAACGGACCTGCCAACAGCCTTATAGTAGTGGTGGCAACTGGAGTAGGCTTGCTCAATGGTTATCAATACTTGCTGGCCGCCTTTATTGTAGCTGGGGGTATCCAAATAGTCATTGGGCTGCTCAAGTGGGGCAAAATAAGCGACTTATTGCCCGTATCGGTTATTCAGGGTATGCTGGCAGCAATTGGGGTTATGATTTTATCGAAAGAATTACACGTGGCGCTGGGTGGGGTAGCCCCCAAAACAGGCAATACTATACAGGTATTGATGGCAGTACCTGCTACTTTTATGGTCCAAAACCCTTTTATTACCATTATATCCACCGTGAGTCTGATTATATTGGTAGCTTACTCCCGGTTCAAAAATAAAGTTGTTCAATTTGTGCCTGCGCCGGTTTGGGTACTGCTATTTGCTATCCCTCTGGTGTTTTTGTTCAATTTCTTCAAAGAACACACCATCCCATTATTTAACAAAAGCTATCAGGTAGGTCCCCAACATCTGGTAAATATCCCTAAAAATCTAAAAGACGGCTTTGTTCTGGCTGATTTTAGCAAAATAAGTACGGTTACTTTTTGGGTATTGGTACTACAAATCACCTTGCTTGCCACTATAGAAAGCTTGGTGAGTAGCAAAGCCATAGAAAAAATTGATCCTTACAAACGCCCCACCCACGCCAACCAAGACCTGGCAGCTGTAGGCTTTAGTACGGTACTTTCGGGGTTGATAGGAGGCTTGCCCACCATTACTGTAGTGGCGCGCAGTTCGGTCAATGTAAATAATGGAGCACTCACCAAATGGTCTAACTTTTATCACGGCATTATCCTGCTTATTTTTGTTGTGTTTTTTGGCGCTATCATCCGGGAAATACCCAGGGCGGCATTGTCGGCAATTTTGATTTATACAGGGTATAAACTGGCTGCACCAAGGGTTTTTAAAGATGCTTATCGCAAAGGCTGGGAGCAATTGGCAATCATGCTTGCCACGTTGTTGTCTACCCTGTTTTTTGGATTGCTCTGGGGCATTTTTACAGGCATATTATTTACCCTGGGGGTGCACCATGCTTTTTCGCGTAAAAACTACCAACACTTTTTCTCAGAGTTATTTCGCCCCAATATTATCTACACACACGAAGCCGAAAACACTTACCACATCAGCATTGTGGGCATTGCCAACTTTTATAACCTGCTGAGAGTAAAAAAACTACTCGACAACATAGGCAGCAATCGCCATATTATACTTGACTTTGCCAAAGCCTCTGTGGTAGATTTTACGCTACTGGAGTACACCCAGGAGTATGCCCGAAACTATTACCAACAAGGAGGGCAGTTTGACATCGTGGGGTTGAATGTACACCAAACAACCTCTAACCACCCCAACGCTTTGCACGCGTTGCGTCGCCCCAAGCGGAAGTTTTTGAATCCCCGCCAGCTCGCACTTCAGAAGATTGCAACGCAACACTCAAGTTCTTTTCGACCTGAAATTCAATGGGACAACCACGGACTCAAGAAATTTCCTTATTTTAGAAATAAAATACTAGAGTACAAGACCAACACACTGCAAGGGCTACACGATGACTTTAATACCCGTTGGGAAATATTTGATATTACTTTTGTAAAAGGTCTGTTGTCAGATGCGGAGGTATACTATGCCACGGTGCATATTCTCTACCTCCCTTTTAAGATTCCCGTGTTTGTGCTGGAAAAAGAGGTATTGCTTGATAAATTAAAAAAGTTTGCTGGCTATGGTGATATCAACTTTAAAAAACATAAAGAGTTTTCATCCCGTTTTTTGCTCAAAGGAGTTGACAAAGCCTATATCACTTATTTGTTTAATGAAGAGTTGATCCACTTTTTGCAATCGCAGGAAACCTATCACCTGGAAAGCAATGGTACCGCCATTTGCATTTTTAAAAATATACGTTATTCAAGCCCTACCGAAACAGAAAACATGCTTGAGTTTGGTCGCAACTTGTTGAAACATTTGAAAACTTAAAAAAGTATTTTATACACTTAATCAGGTAGTGCAGTATAGGATTTTCAAGATCAAGGCAAACTCCACTAGTGACCACCTACCAACGTAAAGCCCAAGGTGAGTTGGTGCACACGAGGAATCAAGTGCGATTTATCAAAGGTAAAGTGGTACCCATAAAACAAGTAGATATTGCTACGCAGGGTGAGCCCCAGCTCAGGGCGGAGCGTCAGGATACCTTCGCCAAAATTGGTGTAATAAAGGATGCTTGCTCGTCCTCCCAAACTCATAGGCAAAAAGTTTTTGTGGTGTTCAAACGATACACGAGGGGCTATGATGAGGCGATTATCGGTCGTATTGTGAATGGTATAAAACAAAGGAGACTCCAGCCCTACACCTACGCCCGAAAAATCGTTTTCAAATTTGACTACGCTAAAACCGACATTGCCTTCTTCAGAAGTGACAAACACTGTACCCACCCCCACTCCCTGAGAGGTGGCTTCTATCCTGCCTACCAGTTGTGCCACTGCAACAGGTTGCCACAACAAACCAACCATTACTACCAATATTTTTATCATAGGTTCAAAAGTTTACTTCAGGAAACGTATTCAAACCATTGTTGGCTACTCTAGCGCCTGGTTTTCTTCTATACATTTATTGGGTCACGCCACCACACAAAAAAGCCCTGGTGGACAGCAAACCACCAAGGCAATCACATCTTCTTTTTCGTTTTTATCTTATCAGCAACACATTGCCTGACTCTTTAAATTCCACTCCATTTTTGTACTTGCCCCGCAAATACCACACATAGTTTCCTTTGGGCAAGGGTCTTTGTTTGTAGGTGCCATCCCACCCGTTGTTTTGGGTTTCGCCCGTTTTGGCTCCAAACTCATCACTTCCCATCACCTCTTCTTTGCTATTGCTCTCATACACCAGTAAGCCAGTACGACTATACACCTTAAGGCTTAAGGTAGCCACCTGATTGCCAAACACCTGAAAACGGTCATTTTTCTGGTCGTTGTTAGGGGTAAACATAGAAGGTACAAACACTTGAAAACGCAACACCCTCACTACCATTGTTAGGGTAGTGTCGCAACCCTTAGAGTTGGCAAGTTGTACCGTATAGCTTGTGGTTTGGCTGGGAGTAAGCGTGGGGCTACCCGCAGTTAAATCCGAGATATTGGCTACCTCTGCACTGGTGTTGGCAGTCCAGGCAAAAGTAGCCGCATCGGTGGCAGTAGCCGTCAAAATCACCGACTCACCCACCGTAATAGTAGCAGTATCACTGGCCGCGTTTAACACAAGGCTTCCAGTACTTGTAATGTTCAACTTGGCATCAGTCACATACTGTCGCTTATCTTCTATTACAAAAGTATATACGTCAGACATACAACCTCCGGCATCGGTTACCTGCACGGTATAAGTACCCGGAGTCAAATCGCTTATATCGCGGGTAGTGGCACTATAGGCAGCTTCTCCGGTTTTGCTCCACAGATAGGTATAAGGAGCCCCCGCAAACCCACCCGATACGGTCGTAAGCGTTACTGCTCCACCACCAGCGCCATTGGGGGTACAGTTTTGGGCATTGGTAGTATCACCTACCACTGTAAAGTTTGCCGGATTGTTGGCTTTTACTTCAAAAGCAACTGCTATACGGGCGTTGTCTCCTCCCGAATCATCTGCCCCATTGACCCCCGAAAGCGTGACCGGGCTCGCATAATAAGTATATAATCCCGCTGTATTTTGAGGTACTTTCAACACATCTGAGTCGGTTCCATTGTTGGTAGACTGGTATTGGGCTGCTCCTCCGTTTGCTGTGGTATACCAGGCATAAGTACCTGCGTTTACATCATTTGCCTGTAGCTGCACTTGTCCTCCTTCACATATCACAGGGTAGAGTGCTTTTGCTGTCACATTGTAAGGAAATATATAAATGGTAGCTGTATCTGAATAGTTGATACAACCTGTAGCTGTCACCGTTTCTTTGACATATAATTCTCGGGTAGCCGCTGTATTGCTCCACTTAATGGTTACTTGGTTGGCGTTTTGATTTTGAATAGCACCTCCCGTCACTTGCCACTCATACGTAATACCCGCTCCGGCATTGTTGGTAGTAGTAGCATAAGTACGAATAGTATTTACATATACCGAATCTACCTTATCGGTCAATAATGGCTTGATAGGAGCCCTCTTTACCTTTACCGCCTGGGTAAACACATCGCTGGTACAGCCCGTATTTTTTACTTGGGCAAACACCTCAAATGTTTCGGTAAATATATCGGTGGGCAAAGAATTACTCCAGCGAATGCGCACCTGAGTAGCCTCTGCATTGGTAAAAACAATCTTGCCCGCTACATCACCGTTTACAATACGCCATACATAAGTATAGGCAGGATTGGGTGTACTAATGGTGTATACCGCCTCGTTGTTGGTGCCTATCGCATAGGCACATACTTCTGTGATGTCACCCGTAACCACCGGAACATCAGGTTTGGCACTCAAGGTGATATTTTTATCGGTTTGTGCTTTGCAAGTACCCACTTGCTCTTCCAGAGTTACTTTACCCAAGCCTCCTGTTGTCCACCTTACTTTTACAAAGTTATCTGAGGCACCACCTCCAGCAGTAATGGTTCCTTCACTACTCACTGTCCAGGTATATTGCAGTCCGGTACTTGCCGCAGTATAAGTTACTTCAGTATTTACACAAGTCAGGCTGCTGCCCTCAAAACTAGCAGTAGGCGCAGCTTCCACGCTCGCCAGCACAGGTATACGTTTGGTTTCGCAAGTGCCATTATGTACACTCACATAATACGTAGTGCTTTGGTCAATGTGGGGAGTGGTAAAAGTAGCGCTGGTGCTCAATACAGTAGCATTGGTCAAATCGGTATACCATCTGTATTGACCTTCGGTGCCTCCGCTTGCCGACAAAGTCACCTTTCCTGGTCCACAAGCGGCGCCAGGAACAGGTACAGGGTCTGCCACTCCGCCACCTACACTTACACTTACTTTGGTAAGTGTGCTTTCGGCGTTGCCACAACTTGGATCTACAATGCTCACATAATAATCGGTCGTTCCGGTAGTATGTGGGTCTGTAGTATACATATTGTCTTGATGATCGCTACTTGTCTTTTTCAACACTGTTTTTGCTGCATCAGCATACCACTTGTATACTTGCCCACCCGTGGCTCCGGTAGCCTCTATGTCAAACGTACCAGCGGTACACAAATTGGGGGGAATAGCACGTACTATAGGCGCCCCAGGAGGCGTGCCTGCCCCCTTGATAATTGCTTTTACTTCTACCAAACTGCTGTAACAATCATCGCTTTTAGTATCAGGATCATTTATATCTACTACTGCCACATAAAAACTTCTGCCAGCACCCAAAGGAGGAGTTTTGTAGATATTGTCTTTTTCATCTGTGGAGCTTTTAAGCCAATTGGCAGTAGATGCGTCGGGAGGCGTAGCAGACAAAAACCAACGGTACACTTGTCCGCTCGTAGCACCCGTGGCAGTCAGGGTTACTTCACCAGCATCACACCTCGATCCATCGATTACTTGAGGTGGAGTCAGATTGGTAATTGTGGCAGTTACTGGTACTTTGTCTGTTTCGCAAGAACCATTGTCAAAACTTACATAGTAGGTGGTAGTGGTAGTAAGATTAGGCACCAAAAAACTCCCCGTATTAGTCGCTTTAGGTACTACATCAGTAGCGTTTTCATACCATTTAAACTGAGGCGAGCCATCCGCATCGGGGTGAGTAGCTCCTAGCACTAAATTACTTTTGCCACAGCCTTGCCGTGGAGTTACCTGTGGTGGAGTCCCTCCTGTATTGGTCACATTTACGGTAACAGCTACTCGGTTACTCTCACCTCCACAACTGGTATTATGAATGCTCACATAATAAGTAGTAGAGCCTAAAGGCACCCCTGTCCTGAAGTCAGCTACGGCGTTGTCTTGCAACAACTTACCCCCAGTGGCTTGGTCATACCAACGATAGGTTTGCCCATTTACAGCACCCTCAGCCTTAAAGGTTACTTCGCCAGCACCACAACGGGTTTGGGGGCTTGTCAATGCATTGGTTGGGTCATTGGGGGTACCCGCCAACACGTGGGCTACTACCTCTACCCTTTCGGTTTCACAACTCACACTTTTAATGCTCACATAGTAGCTGGTAGTAGAGTTAATGGAGGGAGTATTAAAAGTGCCATCATTGGCATCGGCAGAGGTTTTTAATAAATTTCCTCCAGCGGGGGCATCGTACCACAAATATTGCATACTGCCTGTAGCATTTTTTGCGGCCAACTGTATGCTTATTCCACCTGTGCCACACCCAGAGCCATCTACACCTTCGGGGGCCACCGTACCACTGTTAATGGTGACATTGTATATAGCCGATACACCCACACAAGTAGGTCCATTTTGCTCAGTTACTTTAAGAGTACCAGTGCCTAAGGTTTCCCATTTTACGGTCACCTGAGGCTGGTCATCGGCTCCTACAATGGTTCCATTGGTTACTTCCCATTTGTAAGTGTTGCCGTTGGCGGTATTGTTGGTCGTTACCTGGTAAATTTGTGACTGACCAAGACACACTGTTTGGGCACCAGTGGGGTCAATTACTGGCTTAGGTTCAGTGCTTACAGTTATTTTGACAGGCACCTTGGCACTTTCGCAAGTAGCCCCTTTGAGTGCCACGTGTACAGTATAGGTTCCTGAGGTAAAACTGGCGGTATAAGAACCATTGGTTTGGGCATTGTCTACATTGCCGTCTTTGTCATACCAAATATAACTACCATCGGTGCCACCTGAGGCAGTAACCGTTACACTGCCATTTCCACAACGGGTTTGGTCTTGACCTGCCACTGGTGCTGCTGGTCCTCCTATTTTAAGAATGGCATAATTGGAGGGGTCTGAGCCACAAGAACCACTGAGTACCAGCGCCCGATAAAAAGTAACTACGCTGAGGTTTGAGTAGTTGATACTAGTAGCATTGGCAGTGCCCGTAATGTCTGTCCAGTTGGTTCCGTCAGTAGACGATTGCCACTTATCTATGGTGCTGCTTCCTGCCAAACCTTCTAATTTGAGCGTTCCGCTGGTGCCCGCACATATTGTTTTGCCTGTCACCACCCTGCCATTTGCATTATCGAGGTAATACTTTCTGACAGCAAAGTTGAGCTTATCGCTGATGTATAAGTTTTGCTCAAGATCGGCAAATACGCCCGAAGGATACCTAAATTTAGCGTCTTTGGCAAGCACATCGCTTTCATCTCCTTCGGCTCCTGTTCCAGCTATGGTGGTTACTTGTCCCTGGCTTATTTTTCTAATCCTCTGGTTATGCGTATCTGCTATGTATACCTCCCCTATGGCATTTACTGTAATGCCCGCCGGGGAATGAAACTGTGCACTAGCTGCGTTACCATCTTGATGCCCTGCAATGCCATTTGCCACGTCTCCAGCATAGGTGGTTGTATGGCCATTGGTCGTATTTATTTGTCGAATAATATTATTTAGCTTGTCTGTCACATACAGTTGAGTACCTGTAATATCTAAGGCCACAGAGGTAGGGAAGAAAAACCGGGCGGCATCGGCTGCTCCATCGGCACGTCCAGGGGCAAACACTCCATCGGCTACCGGTCCGGCAAAAGTGGTCACCATTCCGTTGGCTATTTTTTTAATCCGATGGTTATTTTTGTCTGCTATGTATATATTACCAGCCGCGTCTACTGCCACCCCAGATGGCTCGTTAAACTTGGCCACAGCCAACGCTCCGGTTACATTGCCTGATACAGCGGTGGGGTAGCTGCTATTTCCAGCAATGGTGCTCACTGTTGGGCTCCCGCCCGATGGGTTAGTAATCATCCGTATAGCGTGGTTGTTTTTATCTGCCACGTATAAGTTGCCCGCCATGTCTATGGCAAGCCCCGATGGGTAATTGAATTGAGCCAAGGAACCGTTGTCGTCTTTGAAACCCGCCACACCACTTCCGGCTACAGCAGATACTCCCCCGGTTGCCAGGTCTATTTTTTTTATGGAATGGTTTCTCTGGTCGGCTACGTACAAGTATTTACCATCGAGCGAAGTTACCACCCCTGCCGAGCCATCGTTTTCAGGTTGAATGGTTGTATCAAACTTAAACCCTGATGCCAAAGTACTTATTTTTGCTGTAGGAGCACTTCCTCCACCACCGCCTCCGGTGCCCACCTTTACCACTACTTGCGCCTCTACCACACAACCTTGTTGGTTTACTTCATATTTAATCGTATAATCGCCTGGTGGCGTACTCCCACCTAGAGTAATCACCCCAGTGTTAGGATCAACAGACAACCCTACCCCTTGCTTGTCTACAGAGTAAACTCCTGCGCTTACATCTTCTCCATCGGCACCCACCAACTGAGGGCTAATTGGTCCGCTTCCTCCGCAAATACTGTTGCTGCCATAGTTCAATGTAGCAGAAGGGCAAGGGGCGGCATACCATAACTCTTCTCCCAGGTCATTGTCTACTGCCACAAAAAAGATTCCCTCTCTGCCTGGTTTTACTTCTACTGCTACAATGCTGTCGGGCAGAGAAAGCCTTGAGTTCAGCTTGGGTAACACTATTTTTTCTGTACCACTAGTAGTACCATCACTTTTCCAAAGCTCTTTGGTAGTACTAATACCTGCCCAAAAATATAAAGTACTTTTGTTTGCCCCATTTACTTGAGTGTTTACCACGGTCAAGTTATAAGGCGAAGAAGAAAACGTATTGGAAGCAATGTCTTTTACCAGTTCGGTGCCGGCACTGGTTCCATCGCTTTTCCACAGCTCGAAGCCTATTGATAAACCTTTACTGTTTTTGCCGGTGGCAGAAAAAAAACACGTTCCCCCCATATTGGTCATATACTTAGGATTCCCCACAGAAGCTATTTCTTCAAAGTTTGTCCCATCACAAGACCATAGCTTATAGTCTGATCCAGCCTGGGTAGTTTTGGTAGCACTAAAAAACAAGTGTCCACCTGCCACTACCAAACGTTGTGACTCGTTGAAGAAGGTAATTCCAGCAGGAAAGGGAATTTTAGTGGGGGGTGTATTAGAACCATCACTGCTCCAGAGATGGGTACCAGTATTGTCTTCTGCTATAAAATAAACCAGCCCCCCTTTTTCTACAAAATACCGGGGGTTAGAGCTACCTCCAGGGTGAAGGTCAAACATAACAGTAGTGGCTTCATCACCTTTGCTGATGCCTAGTTCGCGGTTGGCATCGTTTGTTCCATCATAATTAGGGTCATTGTCAGCACTAAAAAACAAAGTACCATTGATGGCTGTAAGGTGCTTTGGGTTAGATGGCAATGTGATACCACCACCGCCTGGGATAGGGGTTGCATTTAGGTCTTTGACCAAAGTGGTATTTGTCCCATCATTCTTGAACAGCTCCTGTCTGCCTACCGGGTCTTGAGCAGAAAAAAACAATTCGTTACCCATTTTTACCAGGTATTGCCCGTTGTCTCCCCCCTTAGGGTTGGCACGCGCAACAAATTCTACCTGGCTATCATTCAAGTTGTCTTTGATATTGACTCGATATAATACTGAAGATCCATTGCCTTGATTATCGGTAGCAAAGAAATAGGCGTAAGTAACTCCCTGTACTGTCAGCGGCACAAAATAGTTGGCTCCGCTGGCATTGCCTCCAGGAGATATGTCAAAACTTCGGGCAGTAGTACCATTCGACAGGTACACCTCTTTACCATTTGAGGTAGTAGATCCATTAAAAATCACTTGGTTGCCTACCGCAGTAAGTATTTCGGGGCTGCTGCCAGTAGGTCCCACCAGAGCATCTATCAATTGAGGGGTTTTATGTTGCGCGTTCAGGCAATGGCAAAATAGCAGGCATAGGGTACTCGCCCATAGTAAGCACCAGGTTCTCTTCGACTCTATCATTGTTATGCAGACGTTGTAGTTAGTTTTAAAATTTTATCAGATATACCTTAAATTATCTGATGGGGGTTTATACGGATACGCTTTAACAGGTAACCACTTTCTTTTAATTTATAGCACAGCCAAGAATAAGCACAAAGTAACAAAAGATAACCTGTTGATTATGAGTACAAGGCATAATTACCCCACTGATGTAAGAAAAATGATAAAATGATCCTGATTCTGACCAGGAAATACACCACGCCCATTTTATTTAGTCAGCCAAAGAGTGCATACATTTGTAGTAAGTTTATGACTAATCACTGGCAGATTTGAAAAAACTTTCTCAATTTTACGGCTGATAGAAATTCAATAATGAATAATGGGTATGCAGTAGTAAAACCCCACCAATGCATGCCTGCTAAATGAAAAGATTGACAAAGATGAAGAAGAATTTTATTGAAGAATTGCGCTGGCGAGGAATGTTGCACGACGCAATGCCTGGTACTGAAGAACAACTCAATAAAGAAATGACGGTGGGTTATATTGGTTTTGACCCCACTGCAGACTCTATTCATATAGGCAACCTTGCCACCTTGATGATGCTTAAGCACTTACAGATGGCAGGGCACAAACCTGTGGCTTTGGTAGGCGGCGCTACCGGAATGGTGGGTGACCCTTCGGGCAAATCTGCCGAAAGAAATTTGTTGGACGTAAAAACTTTGCGCCATAACGAAGCAGCCATAGGAAAACAACTGGCCAAGTTTTTGGATTTTGACTGTGGCGAAAACTCTGCCGAATTGCTCAACAACTATGATTGGTTTGGGCAAATGAACTTTTTAGAGTTTTTGAGAGATGTAGGCAAGCATTTGACCATTAACTACATGACGGCTAAAGATTCGGTAAAAAAACGCCTCGAAAGTGGTTTGTCTTTTACTGAGTTTAGCTACCAATTGCTACAGGGTTACGATTTTTTCTGGCTCAATAAAAACAAAAACTGTAAAATACAAATGGGTGGCTCCGATCAGTGGGGCAACATTACTACTGGTACCGAGCTTATCCGCCGTATGGGTGGAGGCGATGCTTTTGCGGTTACTTGTCCATTGATTACCAAAGCCGATGGCAGCAAATTTGGTAAGTCGGTAGGAGGCAATGTATGGCTTGACCCCAAACGTACCTCTCCTTATAAATTTTACCAGTTTTGGCTTAATGTAGACGACAGCGAAACAGCTAAACTTTTGCGGGTGTTTACTTTGCTCGATCAGGAAACTATAGAAAAACACGAGGCAGACTATGCCAATGACCCAAGAATGCTCAAGCGTATTCTTGCTGAAGAGGTGACCCGTATGGTACACTCACAGGAAGAACTAGACCGGGCTCAAAAAGCCTCTGGTTTGTTGTTTGGAAAATCTACTTTGGAAGATTTTGAAACGACCGACGAAGCTACCTTGCTGGATGTGTTTAAGGGGATTCCTAAAAAGAACTACACCAAAACCGAGTTTGATGCTTTTGGTAGTACTGTAGACCTTATTGCCAGTGCCATGACCGAAGACGAGGCTAAGCCAGTGTCTAAAAGTGAGGTACGTCGTTTGATCAAAAACAACGGAATAAAGATTAACCAAAAAGCTGTCACTAAAGACCAAGGCGAGAGCAAGCCTGAGTTTGGCTTGTTGAAAGACAAGTTTTTATTGATCAAAAAAGGTAGAAAATACTTTTTAGTAACGGTAGGCGTAGTACAACGCGCCGCCGAAGTAGAAGTATAGGTTTTTTACTTGATTATAAATATAATTGAACCGTACAGTGACGAACTGTACGGTTTTTTTGTGGCACCAATCAAAAGTACCACCTACAAAATCATAATCTTCTACCTAATTTTTTGAAACCGTACACTTTTTATAGCAGATAAGTCTTGATTTTTTTGATAGTTTTACAGCATAAAAATAGCTGCTAATCTGCTGAGTTGTAGAATAAAACCTGGTTTCGTTTCCCTCAGGCATCCGTTCATTTTTTTCTTTAGCTAAAAAAACGAACCAAAAAAAGCCACCGCTGTAGTTTGCCTGGCTAAAATTTGTTTCATTACGCCGAAACAGCTCAAACTCGCCTGCGGCTCAGACAGTGATCTGTTTTTACGGCTTCATTTCTCAAATTTCTTAACGCCCACAAACTAAGGCGGAAAGTAAAGACGCTGTTTTTCAAGCACTTTTGAGACTGATAAAATTAAACTCTGCACAAGTATTAGTAGTGAAAAATTAGTGTACGGTTTTGAACCTAATTTTAGAAATTTCGTTTAAAAAACAAACTCTTGCAAAATATATAATATAATACCTGCTATTGCCGCAATAATATACCAAATACTTTTATTTTGCAGTTTTTCCTGCTCTACCTGACGTGCTTCGGTGACTTCTCGGTTATGTTGATCAAACTCTGTGATTTTTGCTTTAGTATCTGATAAAAACACTTTTATTGTTGGCAAAACACCCTCTACCTTTTGTCCTAAACTCACAATCTCCAACGCCATGCTAGTATCATAAAACTGTTGGCAAACACTATGTGCCAAAATAGCCAGCTGCTCTGCAATAGAGCTTTTTTCTTCCTCAGGCAACTCGTTGATCTCTTTTACTACGATCAGTTTTTTGATTTTTTCAAATATGGCATAGCCAGGAGCATTTTTAAATTTCATTCGCCGAATAGCTTCGTTGATTTGCTTGGCTACATCGCCTATTACAGCTATGTCCAACATTTGTAGGTTGTCCATGGCTTGCATACGTTGATACAACTGAAGCAAATCCTTTACTTCAAAGACCAGTGCCTCTGTGTTCTCTGTTGGGTCTTGTGTCCAACCCAGTGGCGGTTCCCAACCTCGTTTCAATGTTTCTGTCAATACTATTTTTGTTTCTGCATTATATACTTCTACGTACAATGTTACTACCATCTGAACCCCACTTACCATACTACTCACTGTTGAAAAGTTCCACCAATTTTTACAAGTAAAAGGAGCCTTTATTTCTTCTATCTGATTGGGTGTTGCTTGTTGAGAGTCATAAGGAGTAATTTTCTCCATCCTAAGTACTCCTATTTGTTCCTCAGGGATATACACCAAACTTATCTCATTAGTGATATTTCTACTGTCGTCATCATAGTGATATAGTACTTGTTCCATAATACCAAGGTTAGTTAACTAAAAAGTATAAAAAAAACCTGACTAGAACACCAGCCAGGCTTAAATTACAAAAAATCAACCTCAATACTTTGACACGTGCAATTTCTTTCGATTGTGCTTAAACACTTTGCCTTTTTTCTTTAATTCTGTTTCGTTTTTTAGCTCCTTGTCCAGCAAATCACTCATATACTTTTCTACCCTTGTTTCTGCAATGTTTACTGGAGCACCATCAGTTACTGCTTCGTTGATATAAGACCCCAAGAGGTTTTGGTATTGCGATTGAAATAAATGAGGAGACGCAAACATATCGCAGCCTACTACCCGATTGCCCGTGGCTACTATCACCCCTATTACATCGTTTTTACCTTTAAACTTATCCTTAAAAAAATGAGTGTATGCGGCATACTCTTTCTTAAACTTTGCATTCTTTTTTTGCTCGGTATACGCATTGGTTCCACTTTTTACCGCATTTTTTGCGTTCGACCGTGCTACCTCTTTCCATACCTTTTGTTGTTTTTTCTCGGTGTCTACTACTTTGCGCAAAGCAATGCTCGACACCCCATAATACCCATCAAAGTTGTCTTTATTTTTAGATTTCTTATAAGCCCAACGCCCCTTTTCTACACAAAACACCGATAGGTTTATTTTACCACTGTTGGGCGGAATCACCATGTCTTGGGCTATCACCCGGTCTTGTTTGCCTCCTTGCACTATTTCGCCTGCCATAATGTACAAAGTGTCATTCGACTTGTTTTGTATGTAGAGGTTATTTACCGAAGCAGACCCTCCTCCGCCTCTCACTTGTATGTTTTGAGGCAAATACACATTTTGAACTTGTTGTACTTGGCGGGTATGCTGTTGGCGTTGCTGTACCACTCGCGGTCGCGTTGGTAGATTTGTGGTGCTTGACCTCTTGGTGGTGTCAGCATTATTGCGGGTACGGGGAGTTGGGGTAATATTGTTAGAAACGCTTTGTTCGGTAATGACTACTTTCTTGGTTTTCAGGGCAACCTTCAGTGGTGTATACTTGCCTATATTTTTGCTGTCCTTCAAAAACGTTTTACTTGCCCTTATTGGGTATAAGCGTAAGTTTTTGTAAGTGAAATTCTTTTTGTTGCCCAAAGCAGTGCCTTCATCATAGGAGACTTTTACGTGTTGGTGGTTAAACTGCTGGGCTTGCAAGCTACAGCAAAACCCTGCCAACAAAAGTAGTGATAGCATACGAGTAATTTTCATGCGTGTTTTGATTATAAAGGTTTTTATTAAAAATGCATTTTTAATAAGACAAAGCAAATCGTTGAAAGAAGTAGGTTTTCACCAAAAAAACACAAAATCACCCACCTATTTATCCCCAAACCTCCTCAGTATTTTACCTGTTAATCAAGTATTTAATCAATAACAAAACCTGTCATAAAAGTAGCTCGTAAGAAAAGTAATAGCTTCTTTGGCAAAACTTACCTAAAACACAATTTTCTTAGAGTAATTTAAATATACAGACAACTTCATACCCTTAACCAACCTGATCAAAGCATAAATTTCTATCGTTAGAATAGTTAAACTTTTGTTGATTAAACACAAACTATTTGCTTAACTAAATTTTAATAACCTAAAATTGTTGGAAGTAAAATGGATAAACAAACAGCCCTTCACTATTTTCAGAATCTGTATCTGATAGCAGTTGCTGATGGTAAACTTGCCGATGAAGAAAAAAAGATTTTGGTAAAGTTTTCGCAAAAAATGGGAATCAATGCACGGGAAGCCTCAGAGATCATGCTCGATATCCGATACCGGGACTTTGTGGTGCCCCAGAGCAAAGACGAACAAATGGCTCACTTCAAAGACATTGTAAGTATGATGATGTCGGATGGTACTATTCACAATAAAGAATATGAGCTTTGTAAAAGGTACGCCGAAAAAATAGGCAAAAGTGAAATCACTCTGAATAGGCTCATTGATAGTATAAAAGCTGAAAGGGATAGATTAAAATAATTTACTTTTAGACATCAGCAATTTTCGAATTGGCGAGTTTTTTTCGACTTTTGTACACTTTATTTGAAAAAGTGGAAAATCCAGGAAAGAAATTCATTGCCATAAAATATTTAAATCAATGACACTAGATAAAGAAAGAGCTAAAAAGTATTTCCAAAACCTTTTTTTGGTTGCCATTGCTGATGGAAAACTAGCCACCGAAGAGAGGGAGTTATTGGTAGGAGTAGCTATACGCATGGGGCTAAGTATTAGAGACTCCGCCACAATTATGCGTAATATTACCCAGGAGGAATTTCATATTCCAGATACCGAAGAACAACAAATGTTGCACTTGTCAGACATTGTAAAAGTGATGATGATTGACAAAGAAATACACGAGAAAGAGTATGAGCTTTGCTTGGGGTATGCCCTTAAGATAGGACAAAGCGAAGCAATGTTGCAGGAAATTATTGAAGACTCAAAGAACCAAAACTGGTACAAGTTCAAAAACCCTTACCCCAACCATTGAGTTGAAGATAAAAAAAGCGAGGCTTCCACCCCGCTTTTTTTATGTCCTACATTTTACCACCTTAGTTGAGGGCAGCTTAGCCCTGTATCTATAATATAGGTAAAGTGAAATCCGGTGACAATATAAATATCCTTCCCTTTTTTACCTCTGGCGTCACCCACTCCCAAATTATTTAGGTTTTCGTAAGCATTGCCATCAAACCCGGTATAAGTAGTAGAGCCGTATTGTTCGCGCAATTGCCCTACATTTCTTGGGGTACGGTTAATGGCACCTATTGCCTCAAACGACCGATTGGCAAAACTTTTGGCTAAGTCGCTGTTCAAATCACTAGGGTCTACAAAATTGCCTCCTACATCATCTAAATAGTCGGTTAGAGACAAACGCACGCTGGCTTCAATGGCAAAGTCCCAGCGGCGGTTTAGTTTCCAACGTAGACCAACGCCCAATGGCACTACTACTTGTACCTTGCTATAGGGAGTATCGTAGCCTGGTCTGCCTTGTCCTTCGGTACCCAACGCCTGCAAATCAGTCCAGCGGGCAGCACTGGTTGCTTCGGCGTGTCCCTTGGGGCTATGATGTACTATGCCTATGCCACCCAACACATAAGGTGTAAAACCTCTGCGACGAAAAAAACGTCCAGGGCTTCCGGCAATATCGTAGGTACCTACCAAAGTGATTTCCTTTAAATCATTACGAAAGTTGAGATTGCGGGCATATTTGAAACTGTTTTCTTCGGCTTTGATATCGTTGCCCATAATACGTCCCACCCCTATGCTTAGGCGGGCGTGTACCCTTTCGCCCAACTTACGGGTGGCATGCAAAAAAACACCTGGACGGGTAAGCGACAAATCAGAATAAACATCTCCTTTAAAATTCATTGCATTGAGCTGTATACCAAAGCTCATATAGCCTTCAGTTTCGCCAAAAGGACGGCGCTGGGCAACAGTGTTTTGTACGCTTGCCCAACCCAGCAATAATAGGCAGGTAAAAAAAGTAACATGTTTGTAACAGTAGTCCATCACTGTTGTACGAGTATAAATACCTGATATTATACTGAAATTCAACAGGTTGTAAACCCTCTTCCTTATGCTTTTATTTGACGAAGCGCACACGCTGTGCTGTTGTGCTGAGCTACACGAAGTTAAAAGCGGTGGAGTGTTGTTATAATGGATCATTTTGTTACTAAGTAAATGTTTTTGTGAAGTGACAAATATCGAGATGTTGTGCCACTTCAATATAATTAAGATATGTTGTGTACTTACTCAAGCCAGCAAGCTCAAAAGATAACGAACATATCAATGATTTGTTGCTGGCTTTGCTTATAACTAAGACCTTGTTTGGATTTCATCCCCCGACATAACAGGTCGGGACTGTAAGCATTGAAGTCCTGGTACGACTTTGACTAGCAAATTCATCACAATTACTCTCAAAAACGAAAGTACAAACAAGCTCTCTAATAACCTAAAGCTGTATCGTCGCCACGTCGGTCGGCACCTCCTTCTAGTTTACCCCCAGGCAATACCAAAATACCTTCTACCCTACCTATAGGTGACCTGGGACGAATAATATAGCCTAGTTTACGCAAAGTTTGCCTTGTTTTTTGGCTCAAAGCCTTATTCTCTACAAACACTTCATCAGGCAACCATTGGTGGTGAAATCGTGGAGCATTGACTGCCTCTTGCATAGTCATGTTATGTTCCAACACATTGAGTATGGTTTGAAAAACCGAAGTAGTAATGGTAGAACCTCCTGGGGTGCCTACAACCATTTTCAATTTACCATCTTTTTCTATAATGGTAGGCGTCATAGAGCTTAGCATACGCTTGCCGGGTGCTATAGAATTGGCTTCGTTGCCTACCAACCCGTAAATATTGGGTACTCCAGGCTTGACACTGAAATCGTCCATTTCGTTGTTGAGCAAAAAACCTGCCCCCGATACCATCACATACGACCCATACCCGCTGTTGAGGGTAGTAGTAATGCTAATGGCATTGCCTGCCTTGTCTACAATAGAAAAATGGGTGGTTTCTTCGCTATGACTCCCCCACTTGCCTTCTTTGGTCTTGGTAGAGCTTCCTGCTTTATCGAAGCTAAAGTCTTTCATACGTTGTTTCAAGTAGGCAGGGTCTAGTAGATTGTGCATGGGCACCGGGTAAAAATCAGAATCGCCCAGGTATTTGGCACGGTCGGCATAGCCTCTGCGCTCGGCTTCTACCATGAGTTGTACAGTTTTGGGGGCTTGCCAACCCATTTTGCCCAGGTCGTAAGGTTCTACCATTTTGAGCATTTGCAACAACACAATGCCTCCAGCAGAAGGAGGACACATAGAAATGATGCGGTGACCTTTGTAAGTACCCACCACCGGAATACGCCATACTGCACTATAGTTTTGAAGGTCTTCTTTAGAAATAATGCCTCCTCCGGCTTTCATTTCTTTGACAATCAATTCGGCAGTTTTGCCGGCATAAAAACCGTCTCGTCCTTTGTCACGAATGCGCTCCAGGGTTTTTGCCAAGTCGGTATATACAGTAACATCGCCTTTTTTAAAGGGGGTTTTGTCATTGCGAACCAGCGGATAAGGAGGTTGCGTGTTGTGGTCAAAAAAAGCATTACGGCTTTTGTTTAAGCGTTGGGCTTCTTTATCGGTTAGTACCACCCCACGGGCGGCTAAATCTATAGAGGGTTGAATCACTTCTTTGAAAGGTAACTTACCAAACCTTTGGTGTACTTTGAGCATGGCATCTACCGCTCCGGGCACTCCTGCTGCCAAATGCCCATAGCGGCTCAAGTTCTTGATTACTTTGCCCCCTTTGTCAAGGTACATATCACGATGGGCTTTTGCGGGCGCTTTTTCGCGGTAGTCCAAGGCACCAATGGTGCCGTCAGCGTGGCGGTACACCATAAATCCACCTCCCCCTATATTTCCGGCAGCTGGGTAACACACTGCTAAGGCAAACTGCACCGCTACAGCAGCATCATAGGCGTTTCCTCCTTTTTTCAAAATCTCCAGACCTATCTTAGACGCGTCAGGGTGGGCAGATACTACCATGCCATTTTTTCCAATTGGACCTCGCTGGGTTTGTGCCCGCACAACCGTCACGTTTCCAACAAGCAATACCAACAGCATTAACCAGGCTGGGTAGTGTAAAATTTTCCTCATATTTTCAATCTTTTGGGGACAATGTGTCTAGCTAACAATAGTCCACAGCGCTGACAGGGGCAAGTCCTTAGATATTGGTGCTCCCCTCTGTTCCATAGTTAACTACATCTTTTATGTCACATTGATTTTTAGTGACTTACAAAAAAAACGTCGTTAGATGTATTTAGTCAATACTAGTACCTCAACCTCTAAATACCTGATACATTATTTCGGCGATATTCGCCCCCTGACTTTACTTAAAAAATATCGCGTAGCTATGGCTATGCTCAATTTTTGAAGTTCGTCAGAGAACAAATTTCATCCAAAATAAATAGTGCATTTACTTAGAGGATAAGGTACTAGGTTTTAGCTGCCAGGTTATCCTGCGCTTCAAAACCTAACAAACTTATAACACACTTACTATCAAGCATTTATAAAATCATCATTTAGAAGTACATAGCTAACTCGAAAGCTGTTCACCTTATTTAATTGTTGACTATCAACTACTGGTTATCAACAAGTCATGTTGACTCAAATCGTTGTGGAATATTGTAACATAAGTAAAACGAAAAAAATAAAGTGTTCTAATAAAACAAAACACCTGTTTAGACAAACAGATGAGTTTTGTAGTTTTAATAACTGCCAAAATTAGTAAATAAAAACTAAATTTTAGGTATTTCACGCCCATCTGTCACGCAATAGTTCTTTAATACCTGCTTCAGACAACGCCATGCTGTGCTCATTTTACCACTCATCAAGGCTGTACACCGCTCGTCATGTTTTGCTTTTCTTGCGTAATCAATTGCCGTACTTTTGAGTAAATCATTCACAAATCAAATCACAATGAAAAAATTACCTGTTATTTTTATTAGCCTGATCACCTCGCTTATTTTAGGCATTACGGCAGTTGTTGCCACCCCAGGCAATGGTACCAAAGCATTTAAAGTAACTGTAACCGGCACCAATAAATCGGGCAATATATTGTTTATTCCTGGTTTGGGTTGCCCCGGAGAGGTATGGGACGAAACTGTAGCCGTATTTAAACAAGCGTATGCTTGCCATGTGTTTACTTTGGCTGGTTTTGCCGGACAACCCGCTCTTAAGACCAACACAATGTTGCCTGTAGTCAAAGACCAAATCATTGCTTATATAGACAAAAAGCAATTGAAAAATGTCACTCTTATTGGACATAGCCTGGGAGGATTTATGTCGTTTTGGATTGCTGCTGAACGCCCCGACTTAATCCAGAAATTGGTCTCAGTAGATGGCTTACCCTTTTTGGGTGGTATGCAAAACCCTGCCGCTACCTCCCAAAGTATGCAACCCATTGCGCAACAGATGAAGGAACAAATGCTCAAGCCTGTGTCGAAAGAAGTGGCTCAAAAAAATCAACTCCGGACACTTCATGCAATGATTAGCTCAGATGCACACATCAAGCAGGTGCTTCAGTGGAACTTAAAGTCTGACCCTAAAGCCGTAGCCCAGGCAATGTATGAGTTGTATACAATAGACTTACGTCAAAAAGTAGCCAACATCAAAGCACCCACGTTGGTGATGGGGGTTTGGTGGGGCAAAGAATATGGGACACCACTGGAAGCAGTGAAAAAAAACTATACCCAACAGATTACCCGCATTCCTCAACACCATTTTTTGATGCACAAAAGTGCCAAACATTTTATTATGTATGACGACAAAACCTGGATGATACAAAAACTCAAGGCTTTTCTGAAGGGGCAGGCTTTGAGCAATAATTAATTCAAGTTGCGAGCTACAGGCAGTTGTTTTCAAAGAACCGAAAACAGCTAAACAACTGATATATAAACTTTTAATCAATCAATAAACCTTATAATCATTATGAAATCAAAAACACCATTCATCGTTATCGGAGCCACTGGCTTAATCGTTAGTATCATTATTCACTTACTATTGTCTACTCCTTTTTGGAACTTCTTTAGTTTTTATACTCCTTGGTTTACATTTTTAATCATTGGCTTGGCGCAAAAAAAACAAGCCCGAAATCTCAATAAGAATCAGTATATTGCTGCCAAAAAAAACTAACTATATGGCAAGCACACATCGCCATTCCAACAAGTATTATTGGTATTGCCAAGGCATTGGTTGGGGCGTGTATACATTGACTGGTTTTGGATTTGCGAGTCTTTACGGAAGTCCAAAACTACATTCTATGATATTCAATATTGCTATATCATTGATGGGGTTGGTACTTACTCACGCCTACCGTAGCTTTATCAAACGCCAAGGCTGGCTTAAGCTGAATATGGGGCAAATAATATTACGGGTATTGCCTGCTTGTGTGGTCATTGGTATGGTTTGGTTTGTAGCCAATACTACTATCTGGAGGCTTCTTGCTTTTATCAATCCCAAACCGGTAGCATTTACGCTCCCCCTGGCACTTTCTATCATTTTCAATGTGGTGGTAGTCACCTTTATGTGGTCTTTGTTATACTTTGGCTGGCATTTTTTCAAAAACTATAAGCAAGCCGAAATAGATCAATGGAAGATGGCATCTATGGCACAAGAAGCCCAACTGATGGCACTCAAGGCCCAAATTAACCCGCACTTTATGTTCAATGCCTTAAACAATATCAGGGCATTGATTTTAGAAGATCCGACTAAAGCCCGCGAAATGCTTACTTCTTTGTCAGAGCTGATGCGTTATTCTTTGCGCTACAGCAACGCCCGGCAAGTATCGTTGGCAAACGAGCTTACGGTAGTTGATAGTTACCTGCAGCTGGCTTCTATTCAGTTTGAAGACAGGCTACAGTTTGAAAACCAGATCAACCCGGCTATTATGGATGTGCAAGTGCCCCCCATGCTGGTGCAAACTCTGGTAGAAAACGGCATCAAACATGGCATTGCCCAATTGCCACAAGGCGGTAAAATATTGCTGAAAGGCACTAAAGACAATGGAATAGTGACTCTGGAAGTAGAAAATACGGGGTCGCTTGCGCTAAAAAACACGAAGGAAAGTACAGGTACAGGTTTACAAAATGTCCGCGAACGCCTGCAGATGTTGTATGGAACTGAAGCTCAAATAAAGCTCAGTGAAAAACAAGACAAGGTAAATGCTACGGTCTTGATTCCAAGTAAAATAAAAAAAATAAAGTGATCCAAAAGAAGGCAGTAGATGCGCAGTACCCAAAGACGAAGTTCTATGGGTTAGGTTATTTATGTAGTTTTAAGTAGCAGCAAGTCCTTAGATACCGATGAATATCGGTGCAATTAGCTATAAGTCCTTAGATACCGATGTATATCGGTGCTACAAGTAAAGATAACTCTCTCATAATATGATAGTTATACTTGCATATTAGGTATATTTAATTTTGTCTTGGTACATACCAAGTTAAATTTCTCCAAGAAAAACTATATTTGCACCTTATGAAAGCAATCATTATAGACGACTCGCGGCTGGCTCGTCAGGAACTACGCACTTTGCTCAAAGCACACCCTACCATAGAAATACTCGACGAAGCAGCCAATGCCATGGAAGCCGAAGAAAAGATAGCGCAACATTCGCCTGACCTTATTTTTTTGGATATAGAAATGCCCGGCAAAACCGGGTTCGAACTTTTGGAAGAGCTAACCATTACCCCACAGGTAATATTTACCACTGCCTTTGATGAATACGCTCTAAAGTCGTTTGAGTACAACGCTCTCGACTATTTGCTTAAGCCAGTGCAACCTGCCAGGCTCAAAACTGCTATAGAAAAACTTTTGGCAAGTACCACCCCACCGCCATCTGCTGCCAAAGAAATACTCAGCGAACACGATCAGGTGTTTGTAAAAGATGGAGAACAATGTTGGTTTATTCAATTAAAAAATGTGCGATTGTTTGAGATAGAAGGCAATCACACCCGTATCTTTTTTGAAGACCACCAACCCCTCATTGCCCGCTCACTCAATTATATGGAACAACGACTCGATCCTCGCGTTTTTTTCAGGGCTAACCGCCAGCATATCATTAATTTACAGTGGATTGACAAAATTATTCCCTGGTTTAGTGGCAACCTGAAGGTCAGGCTCAAAACAGGGGAAGAAATAGAGATTTCGCGAAGACAAGCCAATAAATTTAAGGAGTTGTTGAGTTTTTGATGGTGCAATTTTTCAACAGATAGGGATTTTCTTAAAACCATGATTGCAGCAATGATATACATTGGCACCTAAAAACTTGCAGCTTGTCGCTTATACCTTGAGGCCGTTGTTGCTCCCAACTACTCTTTTACAATTACCTCAGCCAACCTTTTATACACATTGTACATGAGCCAGGCAGCCACACAACCTACCAAACCACCTACTAAAATATCGCCGGGGTAGTGCACGCCCAAATAAATGCGGCTGTAGGCTACTACAAACGCCCAGGCAAACATCCAGCGCCAGTGCCCCCGAAACAACAAAAACATAAACATGGCCATGCCAAAGGCATTTGCCGAGTGTGAAGAAGCAAACCCATAAGCCCCTCCCCGATATTCGTGCCCGTTGGCGTCTTTTACCACATGGGTGGTTGCCCTTAGTTTTTGTTCGTGCGAGGGACGCGGGCGTTTGAAGTGGGGTTTCATAAAACCAGAAGTAAAACGGTCGGCAATGATGACCACCAACACTATAGATACTACCGCCAACAAGCCTTTTTTCCAACGCAAGCGCATGACCATTGCCACTACCAGAAACAGGTAGAACGGAATCCAGGGGGCACGGGCACTTATCCACCACATCACTTGGTCCCAGAAAGGAGAGTGAAATCCATTTAAAAAAGTAAATAGCTGAATGTCAGCTTGTATTAATTGATCTAACATATATTTATGATTTGCAACACATGGCAATTTGTGGGCAAAGTTAATCAGTATTTTTTAAATTGGAAGCAACACTCCTACTCTACCCTACTATTTTTCGCCCTGATTTGTGTCTTCACAAATCACCTCATTCACAAGCTTAAAAAACAGCTTATTTAAGGGTTTCGACCGCCCGATTTATCAATTGGTGAAGACACCATAGCCGTCAGGCTAGCCTCTTTTTCCGCCGTCGCTTGTGTCTTCACAAGAGACCAGACTGTCTTTGGGCGCTTTTTTTTAGAGACTCAATCAGCGCGTGGGGACACTCGCTGAGGTGATGACGATATTCTTAGGAATTGTTCAAAAATAAATTTACACTCTGAGGGGTGATTTTTCGCCTTGATACTTCGTTATTTTTATTGCCCGTAGCGCTGCTATGGGCGCAAAAAATAGCCTCGTCTCAAAACAAAACCTCTACCTCAAGAATGGTAATTTAATTTCTCACCATTCCTTAGGGTGAATTTTCTACACTTGTTTGCTTAACCTGACGGCTATGGTGTCTCCACAAATTAAACCATTTACAAGCCCAAAAAACGACTTATTTTAGAGTTTCGATCGGCTCCATATAGCGGAATTTATCAATAGATAAAGACACGCAACCTTCAAGGACAAGCTCGGAGCAGGCGGGGCGAGGAAGCTACAGTTTTACTGTGCTGAGCTCAACGAAATTAAAAGCTGGGTAGAGTACAACATTCCTACGCTACTTTAGCTTTGCGCACCATGTTGGCAAACAAACGAGGAAAAAATTTCTTGACAATGATTCCCAGTTTTTCTCTTGCCCCACTAATAATGACTTGCTGCTTGCGTTTGCGAATGGCGCGGGCAATGAGGGCTGCGCAACGTTCGGGCAAAATACCGTTGCCAGTGGTGCTGTCCATGGTATTCTGGGCTGAGCCATCGCCAGTAAGGGCATTGACCGATACGTTGGTTTGGATATAGCCAGGGCATACCACTAACACTTCTACATTGTGGTGGTGGTATTCTGCCCTTACAGTTTCGAAAAAAGAAATAACGGCAGCCTTGGACGCTGAATAGGTAGAACGCAAAGGAGCGGCGAGTTTTCCGGCAACGCTACTGATGATGGTCACATGTCCTTGTTTTTGAGAAACCAGTTGAGACAACACTGCCTTGGTAAGCAAGATGTTTCCGAAGTAATTGACTTCCATAATCTGTCGATCTACGTCAGCGAGTGTGTCTTTGATAAGGCTCCGCTGACTGATGCCTCCGTTGTTGATGAGGTAGTCTATTTGCCCAAACTTTTGAACCACTTCGGCTACTTTATCGACAAAAGTATTGCTTTGGGCAAGGTCAAGGGGCAATACCAATACATCGGCAGCAGCACTGCATTGCTTTTTTACTCGTTCGAGCTCCGTTTGGCGGCGTGCCGATAGTACCAGGCGGGCATTTTGTGCGGCAAAATGATAAGCCAGGGCTTCTCCAATGCCCGAAGAAGCTCCCGTAATCCATATTACTTTGTTTGTAAACTTTGACATAGTGTAAGTATACACCCTTGCTACAAGGCAGACAAACTTTTGGGAAATAAATTTATAGGGAACAACAGGGCGTGGCTCACAAAATATGTCACATTGAAGAATATGACAAAAAAGAAAAGTTTTTTATTGTTTTATCGAACAAAATCAAACATTGACCGATTCTTTCTATCTATTTCTTTCTTTTTAAAGTATTTACACTGAACATATTATACTATTTTATTTTAGAAAGACTTATGGACGATTTAAGAGTGCAAGACAAAGAGGGAAAAAGCTATATTTTATTCAATAGGCAGACAAACCTCTTCGAGATTTATGGAGAAGACAGCGCACATATTACCACCTTTTATGAACAGGTAAAAAACTGGCTTGAAGCATACATGCAAGTAAGCCATAAACCAATATCGGTCAATTTACAGTTTCTCCAGTATCACGCTTCATCCTACGCTGCGTTGCTTCAAATACTCCAGTTATTCAATGATTTGTATACCAACAAAAAAATACTGGTAATGATCAATTGGTTTGTAAACTGTAGGGACATGAAAACAATGAAAGATGTAAAAACAATTAAAAGTAAAGTAGGAGTTTTGCCCCTCAATATATTGAAAGTAGAGAAGGCATGAAGGCCACAATTAGTCATCCCAAAAACCGTTATTAATTCTTCCTGAGCTAACTACTCATACACCACCTCAAAAGGCATGACCACATCCTTGCCATCTACTTAAAGGCATCAATCCTACTAAAAACTCTATACTGTATTTACTTCATTGCTGGTGCCACTTCATTGGGCTGATAGGTAATCGCATTTTTATTGGTAATCAACAAATTGCACAAACCCGCAATGACTAAACTGATCCCTGCCACTATCATGGCGTGAATGGTTTGGTTCCCCAATAGTTTGTAAGCAATATTGACCCCACCAAGCGCCGCAACAATTTGAGGAATTACGATAAACATGTTGAAAATCCCCATAATTACCCCCATCTTTTTTGGGTCTACCGAACTCGACAACATCGCATAAGGCATAGAAAGAATGCTCCCCCACGAAAAGCCAACCAAGGTAAACGAAAGAATGAGCCATTGGGGGGAGGGCACAAAATACATAGAGATAAAACCAATGCCTCCGGCAATGAGCGACCCCATGTGCACCAGTTTCCGATTGATTCGCCTGTGGGCAGTATAAAAAGTAAGCAACAAAGCAAAAGCCATAGAAGAAAGCCCATAAATGCCCATGTAACTCCCTACTTGATTGGATGATTTTTGGAATGCTGTATTGGCCACTTGAAAAGCTTCGACAGCAGCAGATGAAGCCATATCATAGGCACTTTTTACTGGCATAGGGGTCTGGAAAACGTGCTCGGTCAAGGCTGGGTTGGCCATGCTCCACATGGTAAAAAAGGCAAACCAGGAAAAAAACTGAATCAATCCCAGCTTTTGCATGGTAGGAGGTATAGTTTTAATGTTGTCGAGAATATCGGCAACAAAACGCTTTTTCTGCTGCTTTTGGCGTTCAAACTCTTCCAGGTCTTCGGGTGGGTATTCGGTAGTGGTAAAAATAGTATACAATACACTGGTCAAAAACACAAAAGCACCAATAGCAAAAGCCACTTGCACCGACATAGGTATGCCTCCACTAGCGGTAGTCTCATTGCTCACCCCCAACTGTGACACCATCCAAGGCAGATTGCTTGCCACCCAAGTACCTATACCTATGATCAGGGTTTGGGTAATAAACCCATAAGAACGTTGTGATTCGGGGAGTTTGTCGGCAACCAATGCCCGAAATGGTTCCATAGAGATATTAATGGAGGCGTCTAAAATCCAGAGAAACCCAACTGCCATCCATAAAGCACTTGAGTGGGGTACAAGAAACAACGCAATAGAGCTCAACACTGCTCCAATAAAAAAGTAAGGGCGACGGCGCCCCCACCTGGGATGCCAGGTGTGGTCGCTAAGATACCCAATGATGGGCTGTACCAATAAGCCAGTGAGCGGCGCGGCAATCCATAACATGGGAATGGCTTCCTTTTCGGCTCCCAAAGTTTGAAAAATGCGGGACATAAAGCCGCCTTGTAGGGCAAAACCAAACTGAATGCCTAGAAAGCCAAAACTCATGTTCCAGATTTGCCAAAATGATAAGCGAGGTTTACTTGTTTTTAGTTTTATTGCTTTTTCCTTTGTAGTTGTTAACATGGACTCAATTCTTTTAAGCTGGATTTTTATAATTCCTGTCAATACACAGGTTAATGATCCTTTGTAATATATTAAAATTCACAGATTTTTACCTGCACAAAATATAGTAAAAATCTAATTCAATGGTAAGATAGGAGAAAAACCCGCTTAAAAGTTCCTGTATAATGTTCCATTGTTACACTATTTTGAATATCAAAGCAAATGTTTACATTTTTTTGGCAAAATAGAAGAGAAAGCAAACAAACAGTCGCCCTGCAAACAAAATATAACACTCGTAGAGCAAGTGCTGCATTGAGGCAAACAAATTGTATTATAAAAGTAATACCTAAAGAATCTAAAACACAAAAAACGGCTAGATGTGGCCGTTTTTTGTGCTTTGTATGGGTACTTGTACAGCAAAAAATAAATGTACTAAGAAACTTTTACTGCCTCTTTTGCTTCATTTTTGGATTCCTCAAGTTCGTCTTCTCTGGTCATTTTCTTGAGCCTTTGAGCAAAAACCAACAACAAGCTACCTGTAAGCACTGACACAACGACCAAGCCCGAAAAAATGTTTAATTCGCCCAGTTTGCCCGCAAGCTTGCCTACCTCTGCGGCAGCAATATTGGCAAAACCCGTAGCAGCAAAATAGGCACCCATCATAGAACCAACCAAGGCTTTGGGGGCTATTTTAGAAATGTAAGATAGTGCCACCGGCGAAATACACAGCTCGCCAATGGTATGGAACCAATAAGCAAAAAACAACCAGTAAAGTGCCGATTGACCAGCACTGGCACGTTGCATAGACGCTCCCACCATAAATAAAAAGCCAACGCCTACCAGTATAGTGCCTATGCCCATTTTGGCTATAGCCGATGTTTTACGGGCTGCCCAAAAAGCCGCCACCACCCCACCAAACAATAGTATATACCCCGCGTTGATGCTCTGGAACATGCTGGCGGGCACCTCCCAACCAAACATTACCCGATTGGTGTATTTCTTGGCGTACAGATTCATCAGCCCTCCGGCTTGTTCAAACGACATCCAAAACACAAAAATGACCAGAAACAATATGCCCAACACAACCAAACGATTAATATCGGTACTTGATAGCTTGAGGCGTTCTTTGGGTGCCTGCTGACGTTGTTTCAGATTGTTGCCCACATGTTTAAGGTAGCGTTGCCCCCATATAAACACTGCTTGCCCCAACACCATGCCAAACCCCGCAAGGCTAAACCCGTAGTGCCAACCATAGGTTTCGCCTACAAACCCTATAGAAAGGGTGGCAAGAAACGACCCCAGGTTAATGCCCATATAAAAAATAATAAATCCTGCATCCCGACGCTTTTGTTCGGTATACAGTTCGCCTACCATAGTAGATATATTGGGCTTGAGCATGCCTATGCCTGCTACAATAAAACAAAGTGCTACATAAAACAACGTGGGGTCAGGAAAAGCCATCATAAAATGCCCCACACACAGCAATGCTCCCCCTACCATTACTGAGCGCTTGGGCCCCAGCCAACGATCGGAAATGATGCCGCCCGGAATGGACATAATGTATACCATGCCAGTGAAAAGCCCTAGCAAGCTCAAAGCTTCTGCCTCGCCCCAACCATAGCCGCCTTTGGTTTTGGACACCAAAAACAGTACTAACAAGGCTTTGAGCCCATAGTAACTAAAGCGCTCCCACATTTCGGTAAAAAACAGGATAAACAACCCTTTAGGATGATTTTTCATAGTTATATAGTTTGGTTATTATCAGTATTTTCAATTGATATACATCAAATATCCAAAATACTATTTGGCATTCATGGGGTTATTAGGCAAGTTGCTATGCCGTGTGGTGAAGTGCTATATATCATTATCAACTGAGGTCAATTGCCTTAACCGGGGCAGCAAGCCGAGGTCACTTGTAGCTTAAAGCTTGCCTTTACAGAGGCTCTCATAAATCACTAAAAATCAACTAATATAAAACTGTGAAAGCTTGTAAAGCAAGGGGGACTTGTCGCCTGTCGCTTAATGCTTGCCTCTATAAAGGCCTTCATACATCACTAAAAATCAACGCGATATAAAACTGTGAAAGCTTGTAAAGCAAGGGGAACTTGTCGCCTGTCGCTTAATGCTTGCCTCTATTAAGAATAGAATCTATCAGTCTGAATGTTCTGAATGCCTGTGGTAACGCATTACTATGTTGGGGTCGGGGTGCAACGACACCTTTGCCTCGTTTTTACCCTCATAGTTAAACTGCGCCAATACATAACGAATAGACTCCAACCTTGCCTTGCGCTTATCGTTGGCTTCTACTATAATCCAGGGGCTATACGAAGTATGCGAATGACTAAACATGTTTTCTTTATATACAGTATACTTGTCCCACATGCCTTGGGCTTTTTGGTCTACCGGGCTTAGTTTCCACTGCTTGAGCGGGTTTACCTTCCGGTCTTTAAACCGCTTCTGTTGTTCTTCTTTCGATATGGCAAACCAAAACTTGATCAATACCAAATCATCTTCATACAACATATGCTCAAACTCAGGTACCTGGTGCATAAACTGGTCATATTGCTGCTTGGTGCAAAACCCCATCACAGGTTCTACCACCGCACGGTTGTACCAGCTCCGATCAAAAAACACTATTTCGCCAGGGTTAGGCAAATGGCTCACATAGCGCTGAAAATACCATTGCCCTTTTTCTACATCTGAAGGTTTGGGCAAGGCTACTACTCGGGTAGATCGCGGACTTAAGTGTTGAGAAAAACGTTTAATTGTACCACCTTTTCCGGCCGCGTCGCGTCCTTCAAAAATAATGGCGATTCGTTTTTTTTCAATTTGAACCCATTTATGAAGCTTATTTAACTCTGCCTGTAGCAGCACCAACTCATCCTCGTAGCGTAGTTTTTCTACGATTTTCTTCCAGTCAATATGCTTATGCTTCAGCAACTCCTTCAAACCTTTGCGGGTATTGATCAAATGCAAATCTTCTACGGTGAGATTATAGTCCGACATATTTCTTACATCTTTAACATTTTAACAACAATAACATTAGAGATTAAACTCTAAATTTAGCCCTCATAATACATAAAATATTGTTGTAAAATGTTGAATTTGAGAAGATTTATATCAACACTGGTTTTTTTTATCACTCTTTCGGGAAATTTATTTGCCCAGCAAACCACCAAAACAGAGTTCAGCTTTGTGATATTGGGCGACAGCCAGTTTAACACGCCTGCCCTATTTAACAAAATAGTCAATGAAGTAGCCCAACTCTCGCCCGCATTTGTGATACAAGTAGGCGACTTGATCAAAGGTAAGCTCCAGGGCAAAGACACTACTCTGAAACAATGGGCAAGATTCAAAGACCAACTACTACCCTTGGGCAACACACCTTATTACCCTGTACCCGGCAACCACGATGTGTTAGACAAAAAAGGGAATCCTTTGCCCTATTACAAACAATATTGGGGCAAAACCAACTATTCGTTTGACTACAAAAATGCCCACTTTACCATACTCAACAGCAACGATGGTAAAGAAGCACAGATAGGCAAAGCACAAATAAAATGGTTGGAAAAAGACCTGAGGAAAGCCCAGAACAAAGCTCATCGAATGGTGTTTTTTCATCACCCTATTTACACTCTGAAAAACCACGAACAATTGCATACACTGTTTGTAAAATATAAAGTAAAAAACGTGTTTTATGGGCATCGTCATCATTACGAATACCAAGAACGCGACGGTATACAATATGTAATGACCAACGCTACCGGAAAATCGGGCACCCATGAGTTACGCAGCGGCACTTTCCCTCACTTTTTACTCGCCACCGTTCGCGATGGTAAATTTAGCTATGCCATTATCAAAGCAGGCAGTGTACTGCCCCCAACAATGGTATACCCACGCGATAACGAAAACTTCTTGCTCTATTATTACTTATTCAAACCCAAGTTTGCCCACTTTAGCCAACTCAAGAAAACACCTGAAGGCTACGAGGTAAGCTTCCACATGAATAACTTCACTTCACAAGACCTTCATTTTTACCTGCAATGGGACAATCCAGATGGGCGTTGGGAAATGTCGCCTCATAAAGCCACCCAGGTATTTTTGAAGAAAAAAACCAAAGGCTACCCTGTAAAATTTGTTCTCAAGCGCATCGACCAATCACGCCCTGAGGGTAAATACCCTACTTGTACAGTCAAAACTATGTTTAAAACCAGTAATGGAGCGTGGCTTACGCCAACGCATCAATTTGAGATAAAATAAGTAATTAAAAAATGGCTAGGAATGGCTTTATGGCTCGCGAAGCACTTTTTTCTATCATTCCAACGAATGTTCAAGTTTCTGAACTTATGCCTTAAAGATAGGTTTCGCTTTGAATGTTGCGCCAAGCAACATGAAAACCATAAAACCATAAAATCACAACATAAACTATCAAAATAATGGCGAAAAAATATTTAACTCTAAACGATGTAGAAGCTTACAAAAAGGCTTTTCAATTGAGTAACGACGTGTGGGAACTGGTTGCGCATTGGGACTATTTTGCCAAAGATACGGTAGGAAAACAATTTGTAAGAGCAATCGATAGCATTTCGGCAAACATTGCTGAGGGCTTTGGAAGGTACCATAAGAAGGATAAAATAAAATTTTATTTATACGCCAGAGGCTCTTTGTATGAATGCTTGGATTGGTGCGAAAAGGCAAAAGTAAGGAAGTTAGTCACCCAGCAACAGTACGCTCACATATACGCTCAATTAAAAGATTTACCTTATTTGATCAATAGCCTCATTAAATACACCAATGAAAAACTGACAACATAGTTTCTCTTCGAGGGGCTTCGCTTTGAATGTTGCGCCAAGCAACATGAAAACCATAAAACCATAAAACCATAAAACCATAAAACCATAAAACCATAAAACCATAAAACCATAAAACCATAAAACCATAAAAC